>CAYOIU010000009.1:0-12440 GCA_964404085.1 uncultured Desulfobacteraceae bacterium
GATTTCGCTGAACTATTCATTCAGTAGCGGTGCGAAAATCGCTGTTTAATAAAAACCGAATATGCCGGGATCTGCGGATCGGACCTTCATGCCTATGAGGGGAGGCATCCTTTCCGAAAACCACCGGTGGTTTTGGGTCATGAGCTTTCCGGTACAGTGGTAGGCTTCGGGGAAAAAGTAGCCGACTTTCAAGTGGGTGATCGAGTCACCGTTATGCCCCTTGAAAGTTGCGGTAGTTGTATTCAGTGTCAGCGGAACAAGAAAAATTTATGCATCAACAAACGTCTTCCAGGAATGAATAATTGGCATGGAACGTTTGCTGAATATTTTCTCGCGTTACCTATCCAGACATTTAAACTGGGAAAAGATACGAGTCTATTAAAGGGAGCATTGGCTGAGCCTTTGGCAATAGCGATCCATTCGGTTCGCAGGATTAAAAAAATCAGTAATATGCGTGTGCTGATTTTAGGGGCCGGGACTATCGGCCTCTTGACTGCTGTAGTTGCTAAGTTGTTAAACGCACAAGTTATCGCAATAACTGATCTATACGAGTATAATCTTAATTTGGCTAAAAATTTAAGTGGCGGTATGGCATACAATGCGAATAATTCTGATTTAGTCAGTTTGATTTTAAATGATCATCCTCAAAAATTCGATGCCGTTTTTATTTGTGGCGGGGTCCCCCCCCTTGTAGAGCAAGCGATGGCGCTGGTTTCAGCCGGAGGAACAGTAGTTGTAACTGGATTGTTTTTTCACCCGGTTAAGGTCGATCTAACCCAAATTACGCTTAATGAGCTTAATGTTATCGGGACGGTTTTATATGATTCCATTGATTTCCAAACTGCTGTGGAATGGTTGAATTTTTCACATGTGAGCTTTGAAAAAATCATCTCCCATGTTTTCCCCATAGATCAGGTACAATCAGCAATGGAACTAGCGGCTGAACGTTAGGAAGATTTTATGAAAATTATTTTAGAAGTTTCAAAAACCTGAGATTTTAACTGACTGGTCGGAAAAACTTAAGCAGACAACTTACCCTGGCAGGACATCGCCGGTATGCGCGGTAAGCTCGGTTACTTCGGAGTTGATATTGATACCGTGTGATTTACTGTCGAAAAGGATTTTCCTGATCTCAAAAAAGAAATTACACTCGGAAAAGCAACTTCTTATCACATCCATTTTCGATCTTTTCATCGGTCTCCCGATCAAAAAGCCAGCATTCAAATTGACCTGTGAGGATGTACATGGTCTGAAGATAGAAATGGTTATGCACGGGTGTCTCGCCTCCGGGTTCTACGGTGAAGTGCCGCAACCCGTATTCGGGTTGTCCTGAGTCGTCCTCACCGCTCTTTGACAACCAGCGCACTGGCACCCTTTACGTCGAACATTTTTCCCTGTAAGGGAATTTCTTGATACTGATTTGCTCGGCTTCCTTCCAATTCAACACATTCATCCTGCTCTCCTTTTTTTCGTCGTAGGAGAATACAGTTGCGATCAAAGAAACTTCCCAAAGAAGAGAGTGGCCGTTTTCAGTGGGCAAGGGGGTAGGGGGCAAAGAGGAATGACCTCACAGTTAAACAACCACTCGCAAGGCCATTCCGCGTCTTAAATTGGACTTTCCCGGTCAGTCTTCGTTGACGAGTCCTATTTTCCCGCTTTCACCCGGTCTATGGGAGGCCCCCCTTTCCAGATCCGTCGCAGTCTCTTTTTTCAGATTGACGTCCTTGGGGCGGGTGAAAAAAACACTTGACAGCTAGCTGGCGGATGGTTTATATACTACATCCTACGTAGGACATATTGACCACCAAACCGGTATTTTTATTTGGGAATGGGGCGGGCCTTGAAAAGAGGGATTTCAACAGATGCCTCTTTCTAAAGAAAGGGAGGGGGGTGATACCGACAGGGACATCGGGAAGGTATAAAAGGAAGCCAAGGCGTTGTAATTCTTTCCAATCAATCAGAACGACCATCACAAATTAGGGGGTGATAATCATGAAAAAACAATTTTTGCTTTTTGGAGTGATAGCCCTGGTCATGGCAATAGCTGGAAGTGTCTCTGCGCCGAATATACCCTGCGATACGCACATATGAATGCGCCCGGTGCGGTCACGGGCATCCAGGCCAAAATGCTGGCGGACCTGGTGGCGGAGAAAACAGGCGGTGCCGTTGAAATCAAGGTCTTCCCCTCCTCCCAGTTGGGCAACCTGAAAAAAATGGCCGAACAGGTCAAAATGGGTGTTGTTGCACTTCATCACAACACAATGGCCGGCATCGGTTCCATATTTGCACCGCTCAGTGCACTGGACACGCCGTTTATCTACAAGGACGTCGACCACCTCATGAGGGTGGTGGATACGGAAAATTCACCGGTCATGAAGAAGCTCAACGAGCAGATGATCAAGGAAAAAGGCGTACGGATTCTTTACAATTTTTATTTCGGGACCCGGCAGCTGACCTGCGATCGGGCCATCTACAAACCCGAAGACCTGGCCAAGGTCAAGATTCGAGCAATTCCATTTCCCATCTACATGACAGCTGTGGAGGGCATGGGAGCCGTGGCAACCCCGGTCGACTGGTCAGAGGTCCCAACTGCGCTGGCGACAGGGATCGTAAACGGGCAAGAAAACCCGGTGGATGTCATTTACAAGAACAAGCTGTTTGAGCTTCAGTCCCACCTGATGCTCACGGGCCACATCATGGCTGCCGAATGCGTTGTGATCAATGAAAAAGTCTGGCAGAAATTTCCTGCGGATATTCAGGAAAAAATAATGGAAGCTGCCAGAGAGGTGAGCAAGAAAGCAACCCAGATGACACAAGATCTCGAGATGGATAATCTGAAGAAGCTCAAAAAGGCCGGTATGAAAGTAATCAGTGAAGCTGATGGGCTCGACAGGGAAGCCTTCAGGAAGCGGGTAACCAAATTGGTCTTCAAGCGGTTTGGGCAGAAATATGGCGATCTGTATCGCGATATCGAGGCCATGAAATAGTGCGGCGATTCAGGGTGCCGGAATCTGCTTCCGGCACCCGCGAACCCCAAGGGGCCTGTTTAACCCCATACGAGTATAGGCGCATGAGCAGCGAGATTGAAAAAGGTCAACGCCGGATGGCGGGATTAACAAAAATCATCAAGATTTTTGAATTCGTTTCCGTTTTTTGCCTGTTCTTGATTTCGGGCGTGATCATGGCGCAGATCCTGCTTCGTAACCTGTTTTCGATCGGTTTTCCCTGGGCGGACGAATTGTCCCAGTTTTTACACATCATGCTAATTTTTCTAACGGTACCGATCTTATACCGGGAACGTTCACTGTTCAAAATCGATCTTCTCGCCGATCGTTTGCCAGGTGTGGTCCAATTTGTTTTGCGCCTCATTTCCGTATCGGCATGCATCGGGTTCAGCATCTTTTTCATGGTCAGTTATACCGAGTTTATGCGCGGTTCGTGGAATGTGCCATCACCGTCCTTGCGCCTGCCGAATATCCTGTTTTTCGGCAGTATCTTTCTAGGGATTGCCGGGTTGTTGATCATGTCTGTTGAACGGCTGATTGATGAAATCGGCAGCCGGCGGGAGAAATAGATAACATGAACGGTATCGAAATCATCGCCTTATTGCTGCTGTTGCTAGCTTTAAGCGTGCCGCTTTCAATCAGCCTAAGCATCGCAGGACTCAGCTATATCGTCCTGGCGGGCATTCCCATTTCAGTTGTGGCTCAACGGATGGGCAATGCGGTGAACTCGTTCCCGCTCCTGGCCGTACCGATATTCATATTCGCCGGATGCCTGCTGAACACATCGGGGATTACCTCCCGAATATTCGACTTTGCCAAAATCCTGATGGGATCTTTCCGCGGCGGCCTTGCCCAGGTCAATGTCATTGCCAGTCTGGTTTTCTCCGGCATTTCAGGTGCGGCGCTGGCCGATATCGGAGGGCTTGGACAGATTGAAATAAAGGCCATGGAAGAACAAGGATACACAACGGAACAGGCGGAAGCATCACTGCCGCGTCCGCCACCATCGGCCCGATTTTTCCCCCAAGCATCCCATTGATCATCTACGGCAGTGTTGCGGAGGTGTCAGGGATGAAGCTGCTTATCGCCGGGATCATACCGGGGTTGCTGATCACCCTGCTGCTGATGATGCAGATCGGATATTTTTCGGTAAAGCACAACTTCCCGGCGGAAAATGCCGAAGCTTTCTACCTCAAACGGCTTTATCGGGCCTTTCTCAGGGCCCTGCCGGCGCTGCTCGCCCCGGTGATCCTGGTCGGGGGGATGCTGTCGGGTTATTTCAGCCCCACGGAAGTTGCTACGGTAACGGTGTTTTACGGATTGATTCTGGGAAAATTCATCTACCGGGAACTGACCTGGACCCAGTTGATCAAAGTCGGGCGTGAGTCGATTCGACAGACGGCCAACGTAATGTTCATTATTTCATCGGCTTCCATATTCGCGTTCGCACTGACCGTCGAACAGGTGCATGTGCAGCTGGCGACGGCGCTGCTGCAGATATCCAAGAATCCGATCATTCTGTTGATGATCGTAAATGCGCTCCTTCTGGTCGTCGGAACGATTATGGAAACCATCGCGGCGATCCTGGTGCTCACGCCGCTGCTGGTGCCGGCTCTGTCCAAGGTGGGGGTTGACCCGATACATCTGGGGATCGTGATGGTGTTGAATTTGATGATCGGCCTGCTGACGCCACCCGTCGGCATGAGTCTCTACATGATCAGCATTGTCTCCGGCTCTCCGCTGGAAAAGGTGATCAAAGCGATTTTGCCTTATTTTCTGCCGCTTTTTGTTTCGCTGCTGGTAGTTACCCTTGTCCCCGCCATTTCCACTTGGCTGCCGGGATTGATCTACCGCTGATCGTACCGTTGGATAAAAACTAAAAAGTTGAGGGAGAGACAAAAAAGATGAATGATAAGAAAGTGAAAAAGATCGGTTTTGTTCATACGGGTGTTCCCATCGGCATGTTGATGAAACAGCTCATGGCCGAACATCTGCCCGACATACCGATCTTTCACATTGTCGATGACAGCCTGATCCAGGACCTGCTGAAGGCGGGGGAACTCACGCCGTCCATCTTAAAGCGGCTGTGTTCGCAGATTGCCCTAGCCCAGGAGGCAGGGGCAGACATCATCATGGTCACCTGTTCCAGCATCGCCCCCGGCGTGGATTTCGCCCGGCAGCTTGTGAATGTACCGGTGATCAAGATTGATGAACCCATGGCGGAAAAAGCTGTCGCCATGGCCGATACCATCGGGGTTTTGGCCACAGCGAAGACCACCCTCGTACCCAGCGTCAACCTGATTCGTCAGGTGTCCGAAAGAATGGAACATCCTGTCGAAATCGTCTCCAGGCTCGTATCGGAGGCCTTCGATTGTTTTCTTGCCGGGGATATGCAAAACCATGACCGCTTGGTCATGAAGGCCGGCGTTGAACTTGCCAAACGCTCCGATGTCCTGGTCCTGGCGCAGGCCTCCATGAGTCATCTGGCCGAAGAAATCGAAGCAGCTTCAAGCAAGCCGGTTCTCACGAGCCCCTTGTTGGCCATCACAGCGCTAAGGGAAATTATCGGATAATTTTCGCGGAAACTTCAGGGGAGGAATGTGTTCCATGCCGATCAAATTATTTTCAGACTCGTTGAAACCCTTCAAAAGGAAAACGATTTCGGCCGAAATTCTCAATATGATTACAGACAGCGTCCTTGCAGGAGACCTCAAACCCGGGGATAAACTTCCAACTGAGACCGAGTTCGCGGAGAGCCTGGGAGTTGGCAGAAACTCGGTTCGGGAAGCGGTCAAAATGCTTCTCTCCCTCGGGGTGGTCGAGGTGAAACGGGGGGCGGGAACGTTTATAGCTACTTCCATGAATGGATCGATTCTGAATCCGCTGCTGCTGAGTCTGGCGATAGATCAGGGAACGTCCAAGGAACTGGTGGACCTTCGTCTGATGATTGAAATCGGCGCTGCCAGGCTGGCCATCGGGCAGGCTAAAGATGAAGAGATCATCAGGCTTGAGAAGGCCAACGAAAAACTCAAGAATGCTGCTGAAAACAACATCGCCGATCCCGCGTACGTGAGAGAATCGGATCTCAACGTCCACTACACCCTTTTTGACATAACCGGGAACCGTTTTGTCGCAAGGATCGGCAAAGCTATTTACCGGCTCTTTCTCGCTTCCATCGAAAAAACCGTCCAGATCGATCCCTACAAGGCGTATCTCAATCACAAGCTGTATATCGATGCCATCAAAGCCAGGGACGTGGCTGCGGTGGGCGAGAAAATCAGAGAAGCCCTGGCCGAGTGGGTCGATTACGTCAACAAATAACCGAAAATAACCGACCTCTGGAAGGAAGCTGACTGTGGAAATCTTGAAATTCTGGGAAGAGGAAGGGGTTACCGTCCCTGCGCCCTATCATCGACACATTCGGGTAATGCTGGCGCCGGATCGACGCGATACCCCTGAAATTACGTTCTCACAGGTCCTGCTGTCTCCTGGAAGCCGGACGGACGCTCACGCCCACGACCGTCCGGAACTGATTGTCGTGATTGCCGGGAAGGGGTTGTTCCTCATTGACGGGGAAAAGATCCGGATCGAGCCGGAGATGGCATTATGGATACTGGCCGGTGAAATTCACCAGATCGTCAACGACACGGACGAGACGCTTAACTTGCTTACGGTATTTACGCCTGCCTACAGCGCTGAGGATCTACTGGGGCATATCATGAAGGCTGCCGCAAAAGGATCGCAACCAGATAGACACACGGCTATCGACATAAGGAAACGGATCGATGAGTGACCTTGAATTTTTTATGCTGAAGGAAAACCCTGGCCGGGATGACTATGTCATCGGGACCTACCTGATGCGAAAACCTTGCGGCAACCCGGCGGAGATCATCAAGACCGCGGTGATGATGGTCACCGAGCAGACCACCGGAACCTGGATCCGCGTGCCCGGGGAAACCGGGGAGACCATCGACAGGTTCCGGGGGAAAGTGCTCAATATCTGGGAGATCCCGGACCTGGAGCAGGAGGCCCCGGCAACGGAAGAACACCGGTCGTTTATCCTTCAGCTGGCCTTTCCCTGGAGGAATTTCGGCCATCAGATCCCCATGCTGCTGACCACGATTTTCGGCAATATTTCCATGATCGGCAATATTAAACTCCTGGATGTGGAATTTCCTGAAAATTTCATCCATGGTTTTCCCGGCCCCCAGTTCGGTATCGAGGGGATCCGGAAGCTGCTGGGCATCCCTGATCGCCCCCTGCTGAACAATATGATCAAGCCATCCACGGGCATTTCCCCTGAACATGGGGCAGAACTGCTTTTCCAGGCTGCGGCCGGGGGAACGGACATCATCAAAGATGACGAGGTGATGGGAAACACAGCGCTATCCCCGGTTTTGAAACGTATTGAGCTATACATGAAGGCCCTCAGGAAGGCTGAAAACGAAACCGGGGAGAAAAAGCTCTACGCGGTGAATGTTACCGACGATCCGGACCGGTGTCTACGGAACGCGGAAGCGGCCGTAGACAATGGGGCAAACGCCCTGCTGGTCAATTTTCTACCGGCCGGTATGGGGTTGATCGCCGCCCTTTGCCGCCATTCACGAATCAATGTACCGATTCTTGCCCATCTCGATTTCGGTGGTGCCTTCTATGCCAGTCCCTGGCACGGCATCAGCTCCTCGCTGATTTATGGAAAACTGGCCCGACTGGCCGGTGTGGATATGCTGTGCATCCCCACTCCCTACGGTAAATTTTCCCACGGCTACGCCAAATATCTCCAGATGGTTAATGGTCTGCGGAGTTCATTTTTCGGGAAGCCGGCCACTTGGCCCATCGTGGGGGGGGCCATCAAACAAGGCCATATTCCTATGCTGTTTAAGGATCTGGGACGGGATTTCATCATCGGTGCCGGAGGTGCCATCCACGCCCACCCCATGGGATCTTTTGCCGGGGCAAGAGCCTTCCGACAAGGAATCGAGCTCATGATGAAGCACGGGAAGCTGGAAGGGACGGAAACCGGCAAGGAATTACAGGCGGCCCTGGAGTTGTGGGGCAGCGAATAACATGGCCGGACGAGGCAGCAAAATACCCGCGTGCCCACAAATGCCGACCCCAGAATTGTTGCGACAACTTGCGGTATTTCGTGATCCAAACCAGATGAAACTCTAAGTCATAAACCGAATGGGACGTTTTGCGGTGGTTTTTCATGCTGCAAGCCTACTAAAGTCTTCGCCTGAAGGCGAGGGATCTTCTCCCATTCCCCATAGGGGACATTAATCAAAAGATGCGCAACCAACCCATACTCGTAAGCTTTTACGGGGACGACTTCACCGGAACAACGGCCATTGCAGAAACATTTATGCAATCAAGGCTGCGGACGGTGATATTCACGGCACCGCCGACACTGGCCTTTCTGCAGAAAAATTTTCCCGGGGTTCAGGCCATAGGCATATCCGGAACCGCACGTTCTCTTGCCGCAGATCGCGCAAAAGAGGTTCTGGAACCGATTTTCAAGCGGATGAAGAGCTACAAGTCGCCCATTTACGTGTATAAGATCTGTTCGACTTTCGATTCCTCCAGATTGATCGGCAATATCGGAAAAGCCATCGAGCTGGGGATTGATGTCTTCAACCCCGATTTTGTGCCGGTGCTGCCTGCCGCTCCCCGGCTAAAGCGCTTCACGGTTTTCGGTAATCATTTTGCTGCCATGGGCAATGGGGAGGTCTATCGGCTCGATCAGCATCCGTCCATGTCAAATCATCCCGTAACCCCAATGAAAGATGCAGACCTGCGCCGGCACATGGCCAAACAGACCTGCCTCAAAAGCGGTCTCATTGATATCCTGGATATTCAAGCCGGCCCGGAAAAGATCAATGCCCGGATGGATGAGTACTTCGCTGCAGGTGCGTCACTACTGTTTTTTGACTGTCTTTCCGATCGAACATTGAACACCGTCTGTCATGCAGTGTTTCAAAGGTTCAAAGACGGCAGGCCCATGTTCTGGGTGGGCTCCCAGGAACTCGGGTATGGACTGGGTCACGCGCTAACCCGGGGAGGGTTGATTGATGGCAGGAACTGCAGTGAGCCCGCTGCCGATAAGAAAGCCGATAAAGGGCCTATCCTGATTATGGCGGGCAGCTGTGCCGTCGTCACAGGAGACCAGATCAGATGGGCCGAGGCCAACGGGTTTGCCTCAATCGGCGTCGATGTACAGAATCTGCTGGATGCAGAAAAAAATGCGGGTGAAAAAAGTGCCATCATAGCAACCGCCGGTCGGGCACTTGCTGAGGGTTGTTCGGTGATCATCCACACCGCAGTGGGACCGGCGGACAGGCGCATTCACCAGATGAAAGAAATGGCCGACCGGATGGATCTGGCCGAAGCGGATGCCAATCGGATACTCGGCACTGAACTGGGGGATATCGCCCGTCGAATTGTGGGGAACTCATCCGCCAGGCGATTGGTGGTGGCGGGCGGCGACACTTCTGGAAGAATCCAGGAACTTCTGGGGATTCAAGCGCTTCAGGTGGCCACCGCCGTCGGTATTGGAGCTCCCCTTTGTTATGTTTACAGCAAAAAACCGGAAATCAATGGTTTGGAGGTGGCATTCAAAGGCGGCCAGGTGGGAAAGGAGGATTACTTTGGCCAGATCCGGCGAACGAGAACCGCAGCTTTCGAGGCGGTGGCTCTAGGGAAGATTTGACTTTCACCCAAATCCATCCTGGGTTTTCTCTTCCAACAGGCCGCATTCGCCTAAGTTCGCAAAGGGGCGCTATGCCAGAAAGAACAACACGATCAGACAGTATCGATACGAACAGAGAGATTTGTTCGTTGCCAACAATTAAACCAAAGGAGAATTAGAATGCCGGATGTTGACGATCTGAAAGAAGGAAAGAAGTACTACGCCGATATTCCCCAGGAGAGGGAAGGGTTTTTTCTGAAGGGATCGGGTAGCTTGGACTGGGGCATGAAGAACCGGTTGGCCCGGATTTTCAATCCCAAAACGGGCCGGACGGTCATGCTGGCCATCGATCACGGATATTTCCAGGGGCCCACTACCGGGTTGGAACGGGTGGACCTCATTATCGTGCCCCTGATCCCATATGCCGATACCCTGATGCTCACCCGCGGGATGCTCAGGAGCGTCGTGCCGCCGTCAACCGACAAATCCATCGTTCTACGAGTAAGCGGCGGCTCCAGCATTCTCAAAGAGCTCTCAAACGAAGGCATTGTCGTGGATATCGAGGATGCCATGCGGCTCAATGTTTGCGCCATGGCCGTTCAGGTCTTCATCGGCGGTGAATTTGAAAAAGAATCCATCATCAACATGACCCGCATGGTGGACTTGGGTACGCGCTACGGCATCCCGACCCTGGCCGTTACGGCAGTCGGAAAGGACATGGCCCGTGATGCCCGGTACTTCAGGCTCGCCACCCGGATCTGCGCGGAACTCGGTGCCCACTACATCAAGACCTACTACGTGGAAAAGGATTTCGAGACGGTCACTTCCTCATGTCCCGTACCCATTGTCATGGCCGGCGGAAAGAAAATCTCCGAGATCGACGCCTTGACCATGGCCTACAGGGCGGTTCAGGAAGGCGCCGCCGGCGTCGACATGGGCCGCAACATCTTCCAGTCCGATGCTCCGGTGGCTATGCTCCAGGCGGTTCGGGAGGTGGTTCACAACAACGAAACTCCACAAAAAGCGCTGGATCTTTACCAGACGTTGAAGAACGAGCAGTAGGCCCATGAAAAGATGCATGTGGTACAACAACAACGACATTCGGGTCGAAGAGGCTCCCCGGCCGCGGCTGAATGCCGGAGAGATCCTCGTCAAGGTCATGTCCTGCGGAATCTGCGGAAGCGACGTGGTCGAATGGTACCGCCTGCCCAATGCGCCGCTGGTGCCGGGGCATGAAATGGGCGGCGAGGTGGTGGAAACCGGTGAGGACGTGGATGCCTTCAAGGCGGGCGACCGGGTTTTTGTGGCGCCCAAGGTCCCCTGCAACCAGTGCGTGTACTGTAAAAGAAAGCAGTTTCCACTGTGCACGACTGTGAAGGAAAGATTGCCCGGCGCCTTTTCCGAATATATTGCCGTGCCCGAAATGCTGGTGAGAAATGGGACCTACCGCCTGCCGGAGAAAATTACTTACGATCAGAGCACCTTTATCGAGCCCTTGGCCTGTGTGGTCAGGGCTCAGCGGCTGGCCCACGTGCAGGACGGCAGCACGGTGATGGTGATCGGCTGCGGCATGTCCGGTCTGCTTCATGTGAAGCTCGCAAAAGCCAAAGCCTGCAAGGTCATCGCGGTTGACATCAACCCGGCCAGACTGGAGCTGGCCCGCCGCAGCGGTGCCGATCCTTGTTTGAACGCGGCGGAAAATGTGGCGGGGAAACTTGAAGCTAAAGGTGTCGACAAACCCGATGTGGTCGTTCTGTGTGCAGGGGCCCTCAGTGCCGTGGAAACGGCATGGACAAGCGTGGAAAAGGGCGGTTCTGTCGTCTTTTTTGCTGTTCCGGCGCCGGACAAGCAGGTGATCATTCCCATTAACGATCTATGGACCCGGGAAGTGCGGGTGATCACATCTTACTACTGCGGGCCGCCCGATATTGTCGATGCCATGGAACACCTCGAATCCGGCAGAATCGAGGTGAATGAGATGATCACACACCGGTTTGGCCTGGAGGATATTGCCGAAGGGTTTAGACTTGTGCTGGATGGTCGCGAATCGGTAAAGGTCATAATCCGACCAAATGATTGAGGATGGGGGCCTGAACACCGAACCCAAACCCGGCCGGTGGTGTTGCGCCCCGCTGATATTGTCATTTGCGACGGTGGCACGAGCGGTCAAGGACTCACTCATGAGACTTCTACACGCAGCTCTGACCTGTAGCACCGAAGAGAGGGCCGACGCATTCTATTCGGACCTGCTAGGTATGAAAAAAGGTTCGTCAAAGACGCTTTCCGCCGCGCTTTCAAGCGTTCTCTTCTCCGTGGATGCAGCGCTTCGCATCATTCACTATACGGGTGACTCTCTGGAGATGGAGGTGTTCATCATCGAGTCCGGCGCCGGTCGGCCGGCGGGAATCGACCATCTCTGCCTGGAAGTCGGAGACCTGGCCGCGTTCCTTGAAAAATGTCGCTTACGGAACATCCGGATCCTTCAGGTACCCAAAGGGGACCGGCTCATCACGTTCATATCAGATGCGGATGGCAACCGCTTCGAGATCAAGGAAGCGTAAAAAGGAGACCTCGGCATGCAACAGCCGGTTGTTGTCATCGGAATCGGGGAACTGGGCGGTGTTTTCGCAAGGGGCTTTCTGAAAGGAGGGCATCCCGTGTTCCCGGTAACCCGGGAGATCTCGCTTCCGGAAGTGCAGGGATGCGTTCCCGAACCGACCTGGACGCCCGTAGCAGCGGCTGTCAGCACG
>CAYOIU010000009.1:12450-30248 GCA_964404085.1 uncultured Desulfobacteraceae bacterium
CTTCGCTATCGGACCGGTCACAGCTCCAGTTCCCAGGTCTCCCCCACCAGATCGTGACCGAAGCTGTGATGCGGTTCTTCAAGGACGAGTTTGAATCCGGCGGCTTCGTAGATGTGACGCGCTGCCAGCAGGAGGCGAAGCTTGGACACGGTTTCAGACTCCTTGACAAGAAATACCGAGCCCACAATCTCCCCTTCGATTTCCGCTATCCAGCATCGCTCTTTCTTTAGATCAAAATTTTGGAAGTCCTTCGTGCAGTACTCCGATTGATCTAATCCACCTTGAAAAAGGCCTTTGATTTTGCGCCGCATACCGGGCACGTTTCAGGGGGCTCCATCTCGCAGGTGTACCCGCATACGGAACAGACATAATAGTCTGTTTCCGGCAGGTTGCCAAGGTTATCCAGGGCCTTTTGATACAGACCTGCATGTACCTCTTCCACATCATTGGCATAAGTGAAAGACCGCTCCGCCGCCTTGTTTCCTTCTTCCTTGGATGATTCAATCATGGCCGGATACATTTCTTTGAATTCATGGGTTTCTCCGGCTATGGCCTCCTGAAGGTTCTCCGCTGTCCCTTTGACCCCTTTGAGGGCCCTCAGGTGGGCATGGGCGTGGACGGTCTCCGCTTCGGCAGCTGCCCGGAAAAGCTTGGCGACCTGGGGATGGCCTTCCTGTTCGGCTTTCTTGGCAAAAGCGAGGTATTTTCGGTTGGCCTGGGATTCGCCGGCGAACGCCGCCAAAAGATTCTTTTCAGTTTTACTCATGATTCTCTCCTTTCGTCTTTAAGTTTGATAACTTTTTAAAAAGCTGGTTTATGCCGCGAGCGGCAGCCTATGAACAACGAATGGGGACCGAACCTGACAATCTTTTTCAAATGCTTTCTAAACACTCCGGAGGGGATGGACGGTTATTTGGGGTTTAGCGATACGCAGTAGTGAGCGCATGGGTTTAGGAGGAATAAACCCCAAATAGCCGTCCATGTAGAAGTGAGTTGCCAAGTGCACTTTGAGAAAGCACATGAAAAAGATTCTCAGATTCGCTTCTTTATGCGCGTTTAATAAAGCGACTTCGTTAAAAGTCCACGGAGGGCCTTTTTACGGCTCCATCAAGTTTGGAAAGTTTTCTATTCGGGAAAACCGTTACATCACATCCTCTTCATAAACGTTACATATGCAGCAGAGGAAAGTGGCCGAATCCGTATCACTCAGGTTCTTCATGCCATGGGGTTCCATGCTCGGGACATAGACGACATCGCCGGGACCACAGGTCCATTTTTCCATCAGCTCGTCGGTCTCGCGATCAAAAAGCCAGCATTCAAATCGACCTGTGAGGATGTACATGGTCTGAAGATAGAAATGGTTATGCGTGGGGATCTCGCCTCCGGGTTGCACGGTGAAGTGCCGTAACCCGTATTCAGGCTGTCCGGAGTCGTCTTCACCGCTCTTTGACAACCAGCGCACGCTGACACCCTTTACGTCATACATCTTTCCCTTGTAGGGAAATTTCTTGATACTGATTTCTTCTGCTTCCTTCCAATTCAGCACGTTCATCCTGCACTCCTTGTAATGAGATTCAAGTCTTTAAAGTCCTGTGGGTGTGTTTCAAAAAATCCCAGATGGGGACAACACTTCCTTTCTAGCATATTTTTCAGCTTATGGGAATACGTGGCCGGTCAAAAGAACTTCCATGGCGAAGAGAGTGGTCGTTTTCAGGAGTAAAGAAGATAGGGATGAAAAAGGAATGGCCTCGCACTTCAAGAACATTCGCGAGGCCATTCCAACTATTAGTCTTTATAGGCAAGTCCGATTTTATCCTTATCAACCAGCCTATTGGAGCTTTCCCTTTCCCGGTCCGTCGTGGTCTGTTTTTTCAAATTGACGACCTTGGGGTTGGCTTTCTTGGGCCTCTGAACCCTCAGTTTTTCCAATTTTTCTACCTTTTTTGTCAAAGACTTGATCTGGGCGGTGAGTTTGACCATGTGATCTTTGGTGGCGAGATTCATGACGTCCATCACCTCGTTGATCCGGTGGTCGATTTTTTCTCCAATCCACTTCTTCAGGTCGTCTGCACGGCCGGCAATATCTTTCTTGAGCCTGCTTCCCTCGGATTCGGAGATCTCCTTTTCCTTTACAAGACGGTCGACCCATTTATCGATTTCCTCGTCAGCCATGGTCAAAGCCCGGTCCCACATGGAAACATACTTTTTGCCGTAATCCACCAGGGTTCCGGGTCCCTTCCGGAGCAGTTGGACCAGGATCCTTGAAGTCAAATCGCTGCTTTTCACCTGTGTGTCCCGCCCAAGGACCTGGGTGATGATACCGGATGTCAGGTCTTCTCCTGTCTTATTATCGGTCACCGTGATTTGCTCACCGGCCTTGATCAACTGCGCGATTTCGTCCAGGGTGATATATTTCTTATCTGTGGAATCGTAAAGCTTACGATTGACGTATTTCTTGATTTTGTGCATGGTTTTCTCCTTAAGATTTTTCTTTATGACAGTCTAATACCGTTAACCATAATCTTACGCACCGGGTTGCCTGCTCAGGGCATTTACCCTCCTGTTCAGCGACCGCAAGGTCTTGGTGAGCGATTCTATTTCATCCCTTTTGGGAAGGTCCAACTGTTTCGGAATAAACTGAACGACACCGGCAAACCCCTCTTCCATCCTTTTCATATCCGGTATCCTTGCCATGAGTTCTTTGCTGTTTTCAGCAAGGTCATCCACCAGTTTTCGACCATCCGTTCTCAGGCCGTCGTAAAGTTCCTTGCCGTTTTCCACAAAGCCCTCCAGGCTTTCCCGCATGTTTTTTCGGGCATTCGACATAAGTTCTTTGCCGTTATCAAAAAACCCGCCAAGTACCTTGCGTGGATCTTCGCTCAGATCCCTTCCGAAAGCCTTACCGTCTTTGACGAGCCTTTCAACGACCCTGACCGGATCATCCCTGACGTCGTCGACAAAGGCCTTCCCTTTCTCAAAAGGCTTTACCACATACCTTTCGTTTTTGCTCTTCACGGCCTCCATCCACTCATCCGTGAGCTTCTGAATGGAAGTCACCGTCTTAAACTGGGATGTTGCCTTCTTTTTCGTTTTCTTGTTGTTTTTACTTCTCGTTGCCATTTTCATGATACCTCCTTGTAATGTGGTCTTTCAAGTTTCGCTGGGATCTTGACCACAATATAACGCACTGCGTCATCTTTGTCAAGAGGTTTCACGAAAAAATATTTTCAACTACTTGGCTTGATGTATCCTGCAGTAGTCGGAACCGCCAATGGCCTTGTTCCTGCACTGATTTCCACTTTTGGTGGTGGCCTGGCATCGCCCGGAGGGCGAGGCCGGAATATCCTCTTCCTCCACATCTGCGTCCATGCCCAGTTTGCCCAGTAGATCGCCGGCGATTTCGCCTGCCTTCTGATTTACTGTGCGTATAAATTCGTACACATTCCCAATGGTCTGGTCTTGAAAATCCTCCAGCTTTTCCACCGCCGCCCCACCCAGGTTGATTTTTTCCAGCAGTTCGAAGGGCTTGCTGGCAATGGACTTGTGAATTTGTTCCACAGTTGTGGCGCCGTTATCAATGGCATCCTGCACCAGATCCTTTAATCTCCGCAGTCTTTTCATGACTTCTCCTCCTCTAGAAAGTTATTCAATGGGCCGTTGACGATCATTCGGAAGGGCTCTTTGTCTCTTCCCTGGCCTTGAGGGCCAGTCTCTTCACCTTCTCAATCGCTTCGTCGGAATACACCCCGTTTATGCCCGATATGGCAGCCAGTTTCATGCCATGCTTAAGACCCAGTTTGTAGATTTCCCGAACCTTTTCCCATTCGAGTCGACGGCCCACGGTAAAGGGTTCAAACCGACCCTCCAGGGCCAGAACAATCGTTTCTGCAAGGCAGGCATAGGCCACCCGTGGGGGAAGGCCGATGTCTCTCATCTCGGGGTTGCCGGGTAACTCTATCTCTCCGGATTCAATAACCAATACGTCGGGACGCTTTGCCACATCCTCCGGTGAAAGGTCCAGGGGCCGTGCCACATCCGTAATCACACAGCCGGGTTTGACTTTGGTTATATCGAGAACAGTCTTGCCTGCTCCTGAGGTGGCCGTCACGATGACATCCATATCCGGAAGGTACCTGTCGGATCTGGTGGAGACATTGATCTTTACGTCAGGTGTCTCTTCCAGGACCGATTTTTTTAGGGCCAGCAGCTTGGCCGTATTTCGCCCTACCATATAGACCTCTTCAAAGGCCTTTGCCAGCAGGCGACAGCAGACCGAACCGATTGCTCCGGTGGCGCCGAAAACCATGGTTTTCCCTTTGATCTTTTTCCCTTTTTCGATCTTGATCAGCCCCATTCGACGGACCGCATCGGCGGCAGCCCACAGTGCCCCGGATGCACTGTAGCTGTTGCCCGTCGTGACAGGAAGCACGGCCTTCCTGGAAACTGTCGCCCCGGCATCACCCACCACCTTTGTAAAGGCCCCGAGACCCATGATCTGGGCTCCTAAACGTTTGGCCATCTTGGCGGCCTGCAAAAGTCTGGCATAGGTAAATTCGGGGCTGTGGGCCAGCATCTGCTTGGGGGTTCCTGCAACGCTGATCAACCATCCCTCGGCCTCCGCGCCAGTGGGGGATTTTATCCCCGTCACCTTGGAATAGAGAAATGGGGGCGCATAGGCAACCACCTTTTCCACTGCGTCCATCAGGCCTGAAGGGGTAAATTTGGAGACAAGGTTCAGAGATTTTTCTTTTTTCAGCTGTTCCTGGGAAAGCGGGTGGATCACAAAGGCGAACCGGTATACCCGCTTGGGGCTGCCCGAAGGATAGACCACCCTTGCGTCCATCCGTTCATCGCAGATGATTTCCAGCAGGTCATCATCCGTCAGCTGGTCTTTTCCCTTTCTCAGCCTGGCAAGGATCAGGGCTTCCAGGACATTGAAGCTCACCACGTTTTCAAGAATTTTCGGTGTGGTATCAATAATTACGTCCACACCCCTGTCTTTCAGGAAGGCAACCCGGTCGTCATAGGCGCATGAGGTGATAACGGTCTTCCCGCCCAATTCTTCCAGGCCGCTGTCTTCCAGATACTTAAAGAAACCGTAGTGGGGAACCACGATGATGTGAGCGTCCTGCATAGCCTTACGGATAATGTAGCCGTTCCAGGACCGTATGGGGAGGACCGAAGATGTGAGTCTCTTACTGGGGACCCATTTCAAGACTTCATGGGCACCGTTGGCGTACATCTCCAGGTCGTTTAAGGAATTGAGAAATTTGGAAATCCCGTTCTTCAAAATGGGGTCTGCGAAGACAAGATTGTCTGTAAATTCAGACATGACCTTGGCAATGAGGTAGTCCGTCAGACCCGAGAAAAACAGCACCCTGGCATTGGTGAAAAAGTTCGCCAGTTCAAACTGGAGATCTCGAACCGTCCAGTCGTGAGCAACTTTTCGAAGGGCCCTTCCTGTGGTCACTGGAATGGAAATCTTTGAGGTCAGACGTTCCAGCTTTTCCAGGTAGGCCTGCCTTGAGCGGCTTGGTCCCACGTGGTAGGGAAATTTCAGTCCGCCCAGGCCGATGGCGGCTGCTTTTCCCTGCCACTGGAGCATCATTCCGGCCGCTTTATCCATATCCCCGTCAGTGCCCAATCGCTTGACATGAAAATCCTGGCCCATGAATTCCATATCAAACGCATAATCACTGGTCGCCGGTCCAAGACTGATGCTGACAATCTGCTTCACCTTTTCCTCCTCATGCGATTCGAGACATCTTTCACCAAGGCATTTGTTGGACAAATCTCAACGGCTTCTCTGAAACAATCCATCTCCTTTTCACCGGCAGGCTGCTTGAACACATAGGGATTGCCGGTTTCCGGATCGGTTTTCAGGTTGTCGGGCGCGATTTCAGGGCAGAGCATACAGCCGATGCACTTTTGACCGACACGGTATTTTCCGGCCTCCTTTTTTTTGGGTTTCCGCATGTCTTCACACAACCCGGGTCAGCCCATCACCAGGTGGCCCAGCCCCTTTTCCCTGAGGAAACGGGGATACATTTCGTAAGCCGGCCTGAGTATGGGCAGAAGCTTGAGGGCTTTGGGCAGGTTGCCCCTGGCAGTGACCTGGCGGCGCGTCAGGGCCGCAACCAGTTTCACCTTTCCGTGCCAGAAGGCATGGGCAAAGTCCGCACTCATGGCCATGGTCACCTCGGGCCTGCCATCAAAGGCCTCTCTGACAATCCGAGGATCGTCCTTTGTGGCATCAATGGTAATTACTGCATCGGGATTCGTGTAGACGAATTGAACGCACAAATGGGCCTTTTTCAAGGCCGGCCCGATTCGCGGGTCGTTTTTCAGAAGTTCATAAAATTCAAGAAAGACTCCATAGAGCATTTCCGAATCCTTGAAGACGTCTTTCATCTCCTTCCTCTTCGCCCTGGTTTCGAGGGGATGGAGGTCCTCTTCAGAGACCGGCAGAGGCTTGACTTTGGCGTGGAAGAGTTTTTTGATGATCCGTGACACCGCCGCACGCTCCGGGTCCCTGGGATTATAGATCATGGATCCGTCTTCCATTGCTGTGGTGACGACCTGGTCCAGCCTGGCAAGGTCATCGTCAATCCCGGCATCCCTCAGATTCAGGGGCATCCCGGTAAGGAAGGCGAGCTGGCGGTTGAGCGTTCTTATCCGTTGCACACCGGCCATGGCGGCACGCCTGCGGAACCATTGATCCAGGAAGCTCAGGTTGTCCATGGCCTTTACGGCAAGGCCTCTCACCTTGAAGGACTGCAAATCGAGCCAATCCTTGGCAAAATCCAGGGAATCCAGGGCCTTGTTGACAAATTCCGGTCTCAGATCGCATTTCAGAACGCTGGTGGATTGTGCCACGATCTGTGGCAGGTTGACGCCGATGGCGGCGGCGACATTATAGTATCTCTCCACCCTGGAATCCAGGTTGTATTCCATGACCTCAGGCAGGGCCAGTGCATTGGCCAGACCGTGGGGGATATGGTAGACACCCCCTAAGGCGTGTGAAATACCATGGGTCATCCCCACCATGGAGTGAGAAAAAGCCACGCCCGCAAGAAAGCTTCCAACAAGCATGGCCCCCCGGGCCTGGATGTCTTCAGGGTGTGCGCATGCCTGCAGGATATGACTGGTGATCAGCCTCACCGCATGCAGGGCCAGTCCATCCGATGCAGGAGACCACTCCTTGTCCACATAGGCTTCTATGGCATGGGTCAGTGCGTCCATACCCGTAGTGGCCGTGAGCTTGCCGGGCATGGGTACGGTGATTTCCGGATCAAGGATCGCCATTTGGGGCAGAAACTGTTCTTCCGCAAAGGGCAATTTGAGATCCTTTTCCGGATCAGCGATCACGGCGACCTTGGTAACCTCCGAGCCCGTTCCGGCCGTGGTTGGTATGAAAATGGCGGGCAGGAGCGTTTCATCGGCCCCGAGCAGGTAGGCCCCCATGTGGTTCTGTATCCTACCGCCTTTGACGACGAGAAGGTTGGCCACCTTGGCTGTATCGATAACGCTGCCCCCACCCACGGCGATGAACATGTCGCATTTGTGTTTTCTTGCGAGCCGCGCGCAGTTTGTTACCGTTCGGATGGCGGAATTGGGAGGTACGTTGCTGTAACAGCAAACGATTTCTATGGGGGTGTTTTCAAAACCCTTTCGTACCATCTCCACCGGGCCGGCCTTGAGCAGAACCTTGTCCGTCACCAGAATAGCCCGGCGTTTGCCGAAACGCTCGACGGCGGGGCCCAAGTCTTTGAGGATTCCAATACCGTAAATCAGTTTTGTGGGGAGAGAAAACTCGAAATATTCAGGCAACATGGCATTTCCTGCTTTAGATGATTTACATCCTTAATTGATGTTTGATCCGAGTGCCTTCAGGATTCACTCAAATCCCGTATGATTTGCGCCAGCTCCCGGCTGTCTTCCTCCAGGGCGGCGGTTCGATGAATGGTGCAAAAGTCAAGACCCGGAGCAGCGCGGTTCTTGCAGGGTTTGCCACTCTTGGTCATGGCCTTGCATCGTCCCGGTATCGCCTTCGAATGCAGGTCGTGCCCCTCTTCAGGTTTCAGGTCCTCTTCAACCGCTTCGCGATCCTGACCATTTTCTTCTTTGCCTTCTTGTTGATGAAGCCTGCAGTAATCGGAATCCGAGAGGGCCTGTTTTTTACATTGCTTGCCTGATCTGGTCACCGCTTTACATCGAGATTCCCGGTACCTGTCGTGCAGTACCAGGGGTTCGTCAAAGATCTTCCCTGAGGTCACCAGGTCCAGCAGGTGATTGAATTCGTCTTCAAAACCGTAAAGGAGGACCTCGGGGTCAGGCATGAGTCCTTCATCGGCGGTAATACCGACGGTTACTTTTCCATCGTAACTGAGAATGCTGATCCCGAGACCAATTGTGCCGGTTCGAGGCACCCAAAACATGATATTGCTGATCTTCCTGCCCGCAAAGTAGAGAGGTTCTCGCGGTCCCGGTACATTGGTGAGCACCGCTGAGGCCCTGTTGCTGAATTGGTGGGCAAGTTTCCGGGCGATATTGGGGGGGAGCAGACCTATAGCGCTCAGGAGGCCGAAATTCAAGATGGCGTCAGGCGACTTTTTGAGGTGGTCTGTGCGCCGTTTGACTTCCTTGAGCCGTAACACTGGGTCCTCCAGGTAGACGGGCAAGGGCAGGAATACGAGACTGAACTTGTTTCCCAATTCATCTTCGGTGCCGGGCTTGCGTATGTTGACGGGCACGACAACCCTGAGATCGAGTTCGTTGACCCTGTAGTTCCTGCTCTTCAAATAGCGGCGCATGGCCCCGGTGACGGTGGCGATCAGCACATCGTTGAGAGTGGCCGTGCTGATCGTTCGGCCCACGATCTTGATCTTGTCCAGGGGCATGGGATCGGTCCATACGGCACTCTTTCGCACACCCAGACGCCCTTTGAAGGATGTGTCGGGATCAGACGGCCTGATCGTCAGCTTGGCCAGTGCCGAGGCGATGTTCATGGCCAGTGCTGACCCGGACTTTGCCATTTCCACCAGCTGATCGGGACTCGACAGGGCCTCCATGCATTGATCTACCAGCTTTTTCCCCGCGTTCTGGGTGAGGCCGCTGACCCTTTGAAGCTTTCCAATGAGAGAACCCAGGCCCCGGGACGGAGATGAAGAGATGCCTCCCGCTGCCTTTTCTGAAAGGTCTTCAGACAGCGGAGCGTCAGGCTCTTTGTCCGCGGCTGAGAGCAATATATGGATCAGTGCGATGCCGTCTGCAATGCAATGGTTTATGCGAAAGAGGATGACGCAGCCCTTCCTGTAATTTTCTATGAGGTGAACCTGCCAGAGGGGCTTATTCGGATCCAGGGGCGTCATCATCAGGTCGCTGATCATATTCTGCAGCTCATCTTTATCCGCCGGTTGAGGCAGGGCCACCCGGTGAATGTGAGACCTGATGTCAAAATGGTCGTCGGTTTCCCATGCGGGGACGCCCAGCACATAGGGAGATCTCACGATGCGCTTGCGGAAGCGCGGAATGGTCAACAAACGGCGTTCAATGGTGGAACTCAAGCGATTGAAATCAACGGGCTCCTCAAATTCCATAAAGGCGGTAATGACCATGAGATTGGTGGGGTCATCCATAGACAACCAGAAATGATCAGCATAGGTCATGGACTCTGTCATCACAAATCACCTTTCACAGTGGTTTCATGGAAAAACCTTATACCTTACGGCCGCAACGGGTTCTCCTTCAGAGATTTGACAGAGGGCAGCGGACGAACGGCCGCGTCTGAACCAGTTGGTTCGCCTTGGAAAAACCCCTTGTTTATTTTAATGCCATAGGCAGTCAGGATCTTTTTCAACATGGGGTAGTTCTCGCGGATAGAGGCTTTTACGGATTGGAAGCCTCTCTTTGCAGCCTTTCGACGCCCCCAGAAGGCCATGGGATTCATATCGAAAAACTCGGCATCGTATTCAGTGGGTTCAATGATGATGATGTCACCCTTGAAACCGGGACTCTTTCTGTACAAATCGACACCGTGCATCAGCCGCGTATGGAGCAGGGTACGCATGACCTGGTTGAATACGGCATAAACCCCGTCTCTCGAAATATCCAGGTGGGACTCCCCTTCTTCGCATCTCTCACAAAAGGCTTCCTGGTTGAAGGGGCGGAAAGGATTGTAGCAGATGATGAGGTCGGCGCCTTTTTCAATGGCAAGGTCTATACTGGTGGTCTTGACCACGGCGCCGTCCACATAGTCCGCATTATCGATCCTGACAGGCTGATAAAACACGGGAAGTGCAATGGATGCCTGCATGGCCTTGGAAAGGGGTACATGGCTTGTTTCATCGTATCCAAAGACTTCCCTCTGGGCACTGTTGAGGTTCATGGCTATGATGTAGAGGGCCTTTTTTCGCTCCCTGTGGAGGGTTGCAAAATCATTGCAGAGCTTGTTTCTCTCCAGGTTCCTGCGGATAGAGCGCTCGAATCTATCGGTAGAAAAAAAGCCGGTTGGGAGCAACTTCCAGAGAAGTTCCGGAATCCGGGTTCCGGAATCGCTTTTCATCAAAGAATACCTGCAGAGCCGCTGCAGGTTTTCATAAGAGGGGTGGGTGAGGAAATCAAAGGTCACACTACGGAATTCCCTCCTGAATAGGTTGTTGGCTGCGACAAAATTGAGAACAAATCTTGGCACCCAGGTGATTGTGCTACCAAAAGTCTGAATGGGGTTCTTAAAAAACTCCAAGTAATTGGGAGAATAGATCGCCGAAAGGGGAATCGGGTCGATACAGCCTCTTTTGCCTTCCATGCTTTTGACCAGTTCTTCCGTAGAGATTCCGTTTGCAAGGAATGTGGCGAGGAGGGAACCTGCACTGACACCCACATAGATGTCGAACTCCGTGATTTTGCGGTTCAGCATGAAGCTGCTGAGTGCCTGAAGCCCCCCCAGTTTAAAGGCGCCCCCTGAGATGGCTCCACCGGAAAGCACCAGAGCTGTCTTGGGATGGGATTTGGGATGGGTCAGATCGCTCTTTTGGACAATGGTTATGCCCATGGGGTCTTCTCTCCTAAAGGACTTTCGCAAATGGACATGGGGCATGGTGATCCTCCCCGGCATGTACATCGGGAGCATTGGGACCGCCGGGAAATTGGATTTTCAGAGTAAATCATATTATGACGCTATGCGTTATAGATGTCAACCACTTTTTTGAACGGTATTCAAACTTGATGACTTTGTAAAAAGCTGATTTATGCCGTATACGGCAGTCTATGAGCAACGAATGGGAACCGAACCTGACAATCTTTTTCAGACGCTTTCTAAACACTTCGAAGGGGATGGAAGGCTATTTGGGGGTTTAGCGGTAAGCAGTAGTGAGCGCATGGGTTTAGGAGGCGTAAACCCCAAATAGCCGTCCATGTCGGAGAAAGGTGCCAAGCGCACTATGAGAAAGTGTCCGAAAAAGACCCTCAGGCCTCCTCCTGAGCTCCGGTGGATAAGGTGACTTCGTTGGAAGTCATCAAGCTTAGATATTTTGAAGTTTAGCTATCTGACTTTTGTTACGAATATGCTTGTTTACTGAATTAGACGATTGAAATCCATGCTGTTTACTGATAAAACACTCTTAAACATAGAATCCGGATGCGGTTGCGGAGGGGACCTCTATGGCAGTGAAGAATGAAGAGGAGTGGTTTCGTAAGTTCTACGAAGGGACCTTTCTTATCAAGGGCTGGAAACGTCGAATGCGGGAACTCCTGCGGGCGATCCCTGCCTCGGACAGGGAGGCCATGGCTGATCTCCTGGCGGACCTTGGAGAAAGGATAGGCAGGGAGTGGGCCAGGGAGGACCGGGTCAGAAGGATTGACACCAAGAAGCTACAGAAGTGGGGAGAGAATCTGCGCGTGGCACGGAGAAAAGGGCCCGCCGTTCTGGTGGATGAGATCCACAAACTGGATGGAGAGGTGAAAAACATTCTTTCGGCATGAATTACTCTGAAGCCGGGAGCAACGTGAAAAGAAAGCAGGAAGGCTTTTTGTCGGGCGAAATCCAAATGAAAAAGGAGGGAAAACGGATGGCCGATCTAAAGAGCAGATTTGAAAAGGCGAGTCAAGAGGTCCAGAAATTGTCGAAGCGACCGGACAATAACACCCTGTTGAAACTGTACGCCATGTTTAAACAGGGCTCGGAAGGGGATGTCTCGGGCAAGCGGCCGGGTTTTACCGATTTCAAGGGTCGCGCCAAATACGACGCATGGGCAAAGTTGAAAGGGACCCAGGGAAAAGAGGCCATGAAGGGCTATATCCAGTTGGTGGAAAAACTCAAAAGGATGTGACAGCCTATTGTGGTGAGGAATTGCCGGGTTCTACCTTATGAGGACACGACAAAGCCTCAAACACTTTTGTGTAAACTGGTATATATAAATGGTATGTCAGTACATAGATGGCATTTCATTTCTCAAGTCTCAGCCGGGGATAGTTGGATAACTTACCAATATTATTAACAATATTATTTGACGGCCTTGTGGCATGATTCTTGCTTAAATATATTGTGAAAAGCAAAGGTCAATGACCATCAATCTCATGTCAAAGGACAGTCTGAAGTGGAGGAAGCAACAACCATAGGTTCCCCTTTTGTGCATCTGACCAAGTGGGTCATTTTAGGCCTGATGATCCTTGCGGTGGGTATGCCTCATTTAAGTGTAGGGGGAGAGCGTGAAGATGTGGTTTCCGAAGAGATCGTATCGGTACTATTCGGAATTCGGGGCCAGGAAGACGGAGAGGGACTGGCCTATTCAGGAATTGAAAACCCATGTGTGCAGGTAAGATCGTCTGAAGAGGCAAACGCGGAATCAGAAGAAGTCGTGACCCCCTGCGCCGTTTTGCCCGAAGCGATGGAATTTGCACAGGCAGAACCGGATTCAAGATTGAGAGCCATTCCCTACCAGCCGTCCAGACTGAATCTTGCCGCCCGTCCGATTCAAATAGACCCTGTCAGTGAATCTGAAGAGACGCTGCCCTTGTATGAGGAAGAGACCCAGGAACATCCTTTCGATCATATCATTCAAAAGGCCGCTGGGCGATATGAGGTCGATCCATCCCTGGTGAAGGCGATCATCATGGCGGAGTCAAGCTATAATCCGAAGGCGGTATCCAGGAAAGGCGCCAGGGGGTTGATGCAGCTCATGCCCAGGACCGCCAGGGCGTTGGGAGTGAAAGACAGCTTCGACCCCGAGCTCAATATCGACGCCGGAGTCAGGTACTTCAGACAACTCCTGGACCAATTCGATGGGGATGTGAAACTGGCCATCGCAGCCTACAATGCCGGGAGCCGCAAAGTGAGGAAGTACAAGGGGATTCCTCCTTTCAAGCACACGCGATACTACGTTGCCAAGGTCATGGAGTATCATCAGCTTTACCAACAGTAAATCGACAAAACCTTCCCCGATCAAGAACCCTCTCATTTCACATTATCCCCGGTATCACCGGATCTATGGCTATCCTGAATCGTATTTGACATGTTCATTGATATCGCCTAGTATTCCGACCATTGCGACATCTCAATCCGGAGTTGTTTCTCCGGCCTTCTTCTTCCACGTGATCGAGGCCTCATTTGATGTTGAAAGCAGGATTTTACCAATTTGAACCAGGGTTTGGTGAGGTTGAATCAAATCTCGAGAAAGTGCTCTCCGCCCTCGAAGAAGTCGAAGCGGACCTGATTGTCCTGCCTGAGCTGGCCTTCACGGGTTACTATTTTCAGGACCGTTCGGAGGTCCTTTCTCTGGCCGAAGATACCCGGCATTCGCGCACCGTCGATGGACTGGTCCAGTTGTGCCGAAGGCGGGACATTTACCTGGTCACGGGATTCGCTGAACGGTGCGGTGATAAGGCATTCAACTGTGCCCTCCTTATTGGTCCGCAGGGTCTTGTCCACACCTATCGGAAGCTTCACCTTTTCAACACGGAAAAGGAATACTTCGATTCCGGTGACACACCACTCGCTACTGTGGAGGTCAGGGGGGCAAGAATCGGTATGATGGTGTGTTTTGACTGGGCCTTCCCCGAGGTGGCGCGGATTCTTGCCCTGAAAGGAGCGGATATCCTGTGTCACCCGTCGAATTTGGTGCTGCCGGTCTGTCAGCAGGCCATGCTGACCAGGAGCCTTGAAAACGGGGTCTTTTCCGTGACAGCCAACCGTATCGGTTCCGACACCCGCCCCCACGGATCCCTCGAATTCACAGGCCGGAGCCAGGTGGTTGGGCCAAATGGGGAATGCATTCATCGCGCCACATCGGACAGGGAAGAACTCTACTTGGCTGAATTGGACATACACCTTGCAAGGAACAAGATGATGACGGACAGGAACGATCTGTTTGAAGATCGACGCCCACCGTTCTACGCCTCTCTGAGCGAAACGAAAGTAAACATTGATGAGGACTGAAATGAACCCCGAAAAGGTGATCAAGCAATACCTTGCCTGCCTGGAGGCCGGGGACAGTAAAGGGATCCTGGCACTATTCACCGAGAACGCCATGGTAAGCTCGCCCCTCTATTAAATGAACAAGACGTTTAGTTTTTATATTGTTCGAGCAACCTCATAGGCATCCCAAATGGCGTTCATGATATTTTTTGGTTCCCTGCAATCTCCCAATGGGTATATTCGGACGAATTTCCCGACCAATGATCGAAATAATTCAACATTTGATCGGAGTCCAACGGCCATGACTACTGTATCGGCCTCTATTTCCGCCGTTTCCGAGTTGTTGCGAATCACAACAAGGCCGTCATTGGTTACTTCTTTGGTTTTGGCGTTTGTAAATAGGTTTACGTTGTTGGCGGCCAGCAAATCCAAGGTCATAAGCCTTACCTGATGAGGCGCGAGGGGTGCAACTGACATCAATTCAGGCAGCATCTCCACTATGGTCACTCTTTTCCCTTGATTTGCAAGCCACAGGGCTATTTCACATCCCACCAGGCCCCCTCCGACAACGACAGGTTGAACACCGGCACCTCTTTTCCCCAAAAGCAAATCAACCCCGGTGACCACCATGGGTTTTTCAATGCCTGAGATCTGAGGGATAACCGGCCTTGCCCCTGTAGCCACAAATATCAGGTCTGGGTTCTCCTCCCTTAGGAATTCAGGGGAAACTTCCTTTGATAACTCTACTTCTACCCCCACCTTCGTGAGTTGGATCTCATACCAGTTCAGCAATCGCTTCAGTCCTTGCTTAAAATCAGGGACCGAGCCGGCAATTAGCATCCCACCGAGAAGATCTTTTTTTTCATAAAGCGTAACTTCATGACCTCTGATGGCAGCCACCCTCGCCGCCTCCATGCCGGCTACCCCACCTCCCACGACGGAAATTCTTTTGGGGTCATTTGTCCGGGTCAGCCGGTACAGGTTTTCTCTCCCTGAACTGGGGTTGAGCGCACAAGAAATCGGTTGGAGCCTCGCATACCTGGCAAAACAGCCATCATAGCAAGCGACACAGGGACGAATATCAGATACTTTCCCTGCTTGAACTTTGACGGGCCATTGAGAATCAGCGAGCAGCCCCCTCCCAATGGCAACCATATCTGCCTTTCCTTCGTCTATTGCTTTTGCTGCCAGCTCAGGGATATCCATTCTTCCCACACCGATAACCGGAATGTTTACCACCCGTTTGGCCTTTGCCGCCATGTCGATCATACAGCCATGTTTCTGATAGATCGGCGGATGAGGCCAATACCAGCTTTCGTAGCAACCTGCGTCAACATGCAACGCATCGAAACCGGTATTTTCCAGTATCCCAGCCATCTGTAAGCCCTCATCAATATCACGACCCACCTCGGAAAACTTTTCTCCGGGGAGTGCGCCGGAATGGGAACTTTTCATATAATGCTTCAGGCCGAATCGATACTGAACCGGAAAATGTTTTCCACATCTTTTCTTGATTTCTCTCAATACCTCAATCGGGAATCGGAGTCGGTTTTCGAGATCCCCGCCGTATTTGTCTGTCCGATTATTCCAAATGTCCGTAGTAAACTGGTCGAATAGATAACCCTCATGTCCGTGAAGTTCAATTCCGTCAATTCCGGCCAACATCAATAGTTCAGCGGCATGACCGATGGCAATCACGATCTGCTCAACTTCTTCTGTTTCAAGGGCCCTGCAGGTCATATGGGAATCCCAGTAATTGGGGACAGTTGACGCTGATACCGGTCTGCCACGTAAAGTGGAGGGTACGGCGACTCTGCCATAACCAGCTGTAAGTTGAACAAAAAATGTGGTTCCAAAGGAATGGATAGCGTCGCACAATTCTCCAAAGGGACCTATGGCTCTTTCACTGATTTGCGGTGTGCCTTGTTCTAATGCTTCTATGTCATTTTCTGCCTTAAAACATCCACTGATGATCAGACCAACGCCATTTCTCGCTCTTTCAAGATAGTATTCAATGGCCCGTTGCGATGGACTTCCGTCAATATTGGTCATGTAATCAATTGCCATGGGTGCCATTGCAATCCTGTTTTTTATCTCTCGGTTTCCAATTCTGATGGGCTGAAAGAGCTGTTTATATTTGTCCTTCATCTTCTTGCTCCCCTTTCCTCTATCTTCCCTAACCCATCAGCAAAAGAATTGGTGCGACAAAATACGCTTTTGCCGGATGAACTTAATTGCGTCTTAATCTCTTGACGCAATTGATTTCGATATCCAAAACCTCGGCTATATTTGCCTTGGCTTCCAGACCCTGGGGACAGTTGGGGACCGGATGCAGTGTCCCTATCCCCAGGTCCTGCCGCACTTCGCTCATCAACACCGGGTCGGTCAGATCGGAAACCGAGACATTAAGCTTGTCGGCAACATAGGCCTTTGCTTCTTTAATCTTCATGCCGCAGGTCATCTGCATTCGGGCAACCAGATCTCCGGCAGCCCTCATTCCGCCCATTCCCGAGGCAATCGCGTGGCTTATGGCCATACCAAGCGGGTCGCCCACGCCTACCTACAATCCATCGAGGCGGCAGATTTCGACCATCCCCTTTGAGGCCCTGGAAACAATATCTATGGGCGGATGATCATGCACCGTCACGGCGCCTACACCCATTCCCATATTGACGTGGATGGGAATTTCAGCCACCTCTGCACAGGCCTTCATGAAGGTGATTGCCCTGGCCAGGTTCCACGGTGACGACGCATTGGTGTTGGTATTGCACACCGGCCCGAAAATGGTTGCCCCGGCCTTTTCGGCAAGCTTGACCTGGTCCTGCGCGTAGAGTCCTGCCAGTCGCATTCCGTCGTAGGTCAGGTTCCCATGCATTCCCAGGACGAATTCTCCGGCCATCCCCAGTTCTATGCAGATATCCGGATATTTTTTTTTCAGTATCTCGGTGGCCTTAAGACCGGCGAGGAAATCCGCATCGCCGGCAGCCCCGACCGTATCCAGGATAATGCCGTCGGCTCCCGATTCATAGAGTGAGCTGGATACGAAGACAATATCTTTTACGGCATCTTCCACCGCCGCCTCATAGGACTCCCGGGCCTCCTCAATTTTTCCCTTTGGCATCAGTTCCGCTGGATTCGGAAAAGGACCGTCCGGTTGGCTGTACAACCCCAGGTTGGGCATTGCACCATAGAAAACCGGCGCCGTCGTGGTCATGAGCGCTTTTTCCATGAGCGGTTGCTCAAAACCGACAATAGGCTTGATGGGTTTGAAGCTGTAATCGACATACCCCAATTCCAATGTATCCGCTCCCAAGAGTTTTTCATAGATCTCGAGACATTGTATGCGATTGACGCTGACCTGGGTGCGCCACATCTTCAAGGGTGT
>CAYOIU010000010.1:0-28857 GCA_964404085.1 uncultured Desulfobacteraceae bacterium
TATTCACTCAACGGTCCTTTCTCACTTTTCTTCAACACGTTAAGCGATCGGCTCGCCTGGATGACCCTGCCTTAAATCATGGCTTCCTAAAATGCCGATACTTTCCTCGCACGCACATCCGAGAAGCCTTTGTTTAACTGCCAGCACAGAATCCTTTTTTTAGTATAACCTTTGGAGGCTTTTGGCCATCTCATGGTTTATTTAGTCAGTATTGAATCTGGTGGCAATCAAACTAAATTCAATATAAGGCTCGTTTCTGGAAAGTCAATTATGGTACAGTTGATTTCCAAAAAGGCTGGCAATCGGAATGGCTAGGATATGAGATAGGAGAGTCGCCTAGAAAAGAAACTGCCTTAAATCCCAAACATTATGCAGTTATCTGGATAGGTGGAGTTAGAAATGACTATTCAAATGACGACCTCAACATAGACAACAGCCTCTTCCATGGAATCAAGTAACATCTGCAATTCTGAGAGCCTTGGAAATGCTGAGGTATACGGATGCTATCCCAGATCGGCACCATTTTTTCTCATGTCCCGAAGGATACAACCAGCAACGATCCGTTGGTTTCAGAATTCCATTCTTCTATGTCTGCGCTTTTCTTCCCGCTTTTCAATCTCTTCGGCGAAGAGATCGAGGCGCAGAGGACAGGGAGAGTGATTAAGGTCGACATATTGGCACTCAAGTTGATTGCATTGCACAAACAGCTCGTTTTTTGATTTATGACTGCGGAAAGGTTTATTTTTTAAAGCAATTTCAACATCCTCAAATACAACATTACAAAAATAATCTTTTTCCCCACGCTTTGCCAATGGTTTTTTCCTCCCTTTCACGAGGACGGCCGGACGGCCGTGATATTTTGAGATTTACCAATGCTCGTCTACCCTGATCTTTCACTCGTTTTCCTAGCCTCCTTATCGAAAGCGCAGATTTCATGGAATTTTTGAAACGAGCAGTTATTTTTGCATAATTCTTTTGTCACTGGGAAATCAAGTATACATTTGCTAGTCATAAAAATCCAGCCAAAATTTGTGTGATATGCCTTTTATTAGTAAAACTTCCTGGGACAATGCTTCGACAGATCAATAACAAATTGACAAATGTTTCATCATTTGGCATGACACATGACGGTGGAATCCTCAAATGCCTACGCTGACGATCGACTTTTCAGTTGATCCAGACGCCGACCTTCAGGCCTGTGCAGGTCCCTATCTCCAACAAGAGATCGTCGGGGAGGGAGTCGTTTTCTCCGGGTGGCCACCCCGTGCAATAGCATCATGGTAAATTCTACAAATATGGCTAAGAATAATGACACTCTTACAACATACTCCTCGATTTAGCGCGAGGGATGCAATTACAATTGTCGGGGATCTTTACGGTTTGACGGCAACGGCAAAACCGCTGCCCAGCGAGCGTGATCAGAACTTTCTCATGACCACGGAAACGGGTGATCGCTTCGTCCTGAAGATCGCAAATGGACTTGAAGACTGCATCATGCTCGATGCCCAGACCCTGGCCATGCAACAGCTTTCACAGCACGTGACGTTCTGCCCCCGGGTGGTTTCTGCAAAATCCGGAGCGGTCATTTCCCAGGTCCAGGCCATGACGGGTGAAAAGCACTTTGTGCGTTTGGTTTCCTACCTGCCGGGGAAGCCCCTTGGGGAGCTAAAACGACACTCACCGGGCCTCCTCTACGATCTTGGCCGCTGCGTGGGACGGATGGATCGGGCCATGGCCGATTTCGAGCACCCCGGAGCCCATCGGGATTTCCACTGGGACCTGGCAGACGCATCCGCAATCGTGAGAAAGTATCAAGGCCTGATTCAGGAAAGTGATCTCAGGCAGCAGATCGAAAAAATCGCTGACGATTTTGACCGCTATGTGGCCCCATTGATTTCGGGACTGCGCAAGAGTGTCATCCACAACGATGCCAACGACTACAACGTGATTGTGGGCGGGGGCGACGACCTGTACACGCGAAACCAACGGGTGGTGGGCATTATCGACTTCGGGGACATGGTGTACAGTTACACGGTCGGCAATTTGGCCGTTGCTGTGGCCTACGCGATTCTTGATAAGCCCGATCCATTGGCTGCCGCAGCCCAGGTTGTGGCGGGGTATTATTCTGCCTATCCCCTTGAAGAGAAGGAGCTCTCGGCCCTGTTCGGCCTGGTGTGCATGCGGCTTTGCGTGAGTGGTTGTCTGGCGGCTCATCAGCAAGCACAGAGTCCGGACAATGTGTATCTTTCCATCAGCCAGACGGCGATCCGAAATACCCTGCCTGTGTTGTGGGAAATCCATCCGCGCTATGCGGAGGCGGTGTTTTGCCGGGCTTGCGGGTTTCCTCCCGTCTCACGAACGGAAGCGGTCTGTGCCTGGCTCAAGCAACATGCCGAAACCATCGGGCCTGTCCTGGATGTTGATCTCAGCCGCGAGCCTTTGGTGGTGTTCGATCTGAGCGTCGGGAGCCCTCTGATAAGCAGCAAAGCAGAAGAAAACGCTGCGCCCGTCCTCGCCACGCGGGTCGAGGAATACATAAGATCGGCCGGTGCCCTGGCGGGGATCGGTCGATATGGTGAAGCCCGTTTCTTTTACACCTCCCCTCTGTTTGCCAATGGCGACGCCCTGACAGATGAACACCGAACGGTCCATTTAGGCATGGATATCTTTGTTGAACCGGGATACAAGGTTTACGCCCCCCTTTCCGGGACCGTGGTGGCTTTTTCCAGAAACGATGCCCCTCAGGATTACGGCCCGGTCATAGTCCTAGAACACCGTACCGATAAAGGGGATATCTTTCATACCCTCTACGGACATCTGAGCCTGGATTCCCTGGAGGGGCTCGAACTCCACAAGACCGTTGCCCGGGGCGACCCAATCGGACGGATCGGCACTCCGGATGTGAACGGCGGCTGGCCGCCCCACCTTCACTTCCAGATCATCGTGGACCTTCTCGAACGAGACTGCGATTTCCCGGGCGTTTGCAAGGCAAGCGAAAAGGGCGTCTGGATGGCCTTTTCGCCGAATCCCAACCTGATACTCTCCATTCCTGACGATCGTTTCCCCCAACCGGAGCCCACCAAGGCGGAGACCCTGGCCGCACGCCGAAAATACATTGGTCGCAATTTGAGCATCGGTTACCGGGAGCCCGTCAAGATCGTACGCGGCTGGAAACAATATCTGTGGGATGAAACCGGGCGCCGCTACCTGGACGGGTATAACAACGTTCCCCATGTGGGGCACTGCCACCCCCGCGTGGTGGAGGCCGCCAGGCAACAGATGGGTGTTTTGAACACCAACACGCGGTATCTTCACGACTACATCAATCGTTACGCCGAGCAATTGGCTGAGACCATGCCGGATCCCCTGAGCGTCTGCTTTTTTGTGAATTCGGCAAGCGAGGGCAACGAGCTGGCCCTTCGCTTGGCCCGTTCATACACCTCCCGGCGTGACATGATTGTGCTGGAAGCAGCCTATCACGGTCACACCACGTCTCTTATCGACATCAGTCCCTACAAGCACGGCGGACCGGGCGGAGAAGGACCGCCCGCATGGGTGCACACCGCGCCTATAGCAGATGTCTACAGAGGGCCTTATAAGGCGGATGATCCGGATTCCGGTCCGAAATACGCCCGGAACGTGCGGGAAATTATCGAGGAAATGCAGAGAAAGGGAAGGGGCCTCGCCGGTTTCATTGCCGAGAGCTGTCCCAGCGTGGGGGGACAGATCTTCTTTCCGGACAATTACCTCTCCCATGTCTACGGTTATGTGCGGGAGGCGGGAGGGGTTTGTATCGCCGACGAGGTACAGACAGGGTACGGTCGTATCGGGACCCATTTTTATGCGTTTGAAGCCCAGGGGGTGGTGCCGGACATCGTGGTTCTGGGAAAGCCCATTGGAAACGGCCATCCCATCAGTGCAGTAGTCACCACGCCTGAGATAGCGGGTGCGTTTGACAACGGCATGGAATTTTTCAGCACGTTCGGTGGAAACACCGTGTCCTGCGCCGTGGGGTTAACCGTGCTCCAGATAGTCCTGGAAGAAAACCTTCAGGGCAACGCCCTGCGGGCCGGAAAACGCATGCTGGAAGGGATGACACCGTTTGTTGATCAATATTCCATCGTGGGAGATGTGAGAGGCTCCGGACTATTCCTGGGGATGGAACTTGTGAGGGACCGGGAAACGCTTGAGCCCGCGGATGAGGAAGCAGCGTTCATGGTAAACCGCATGCGGGACCATGGTGTGCTCATCGGAACGGATGGGCCTTTTCACAATGTCGTCAAGATCCGGCCGCCCATGCCGTTCAATGAGGGCGATGGTGACTTTCTCGTGGCGACCATGGGCCGGATTTTGGAAGAAGAATTCGGAGGATAGCAAAGCCTTCAGGATTCCATGGCGGCTGCTACCATGGCCTGGACGTTTTCAAGTCGGGCATTGGGCGGTATGTCGCACCCCGACTGGAGAATGAAGCCTTCCGGACCCAGCTCTCGAATAAGCCTCGTGCAATAGCCATATACCGTATTCGATTTTTCCAGGTAGAGCATGGAAGCAGGGACATCTCCCATGATGCACAAATGATCCCCAAGGATCTCCTTGGCTGCAAATATATCGGTCTCGCCATCGAGGGCCACGATGCACTTTCCTCTGGGAAGTTCCCTGAAACGCTTGAGTTCCCGGGTCCAGTCGGAATCCAGGTGGAGCAGCGCAATCAACGCGGAATCAACCACCTCATTGACCAGCCTTTCCAGATAGGGCCAGACGAAACGGTCCCACATTGCGGGAGAGAGCATTGAAGGGGCGGTTCGCCAGCCTCCGATCCAAACCACCGGATAACCTCTTTTTTTCGCGTGTCTTATGGCCTTGTGGCCGAGATGGGGAACAATTTCATCCATGACGGATACGACTTTGTCAGGAATCTCGAAAAGATCACGGGAAAATTCCGGCAGAGAACGAGATCCGCAAAGCACTTCGAATGGGGTGGTGATGTCACCACCGCTCAAGACCGGTATGCCTTCTGAGCGCCAAGCCCCGAGCACGTCTGGTGATTTTCTTTTAGGAGGGAGATATTCTTCGGGAACATCTTTGAAAAGCCTTTCCCGGAAAAAGTGGTCGAGGTAGTCGGGCCACCCTATTTCCAGTAGCCGGTCGTAATCTTCCCGTTTCATGAGTTCTTTTTCATCCACCTGCCACATCTCGTTTTCAGGCAGGTCGATTCCCGGCACCCGGACTTTAGATAGGAAATCATAGCAGAGACCGTAGGGCCAAAATGAACCGTAATTGATGGCATCGGCATCACCCACCATGCGGTAAGCCTGGATCATGGTCTCAAGGTTCTCTATAGGGGAGGCGAGAAACCGGGCTACGGGCGTCCCCGTGACATAAGCCGCAAACCCTGAATACTCCAATACGATCGGTGTCCGGTCCGGTTTTTCAAGCGCGATGGCTTTTTTGATTCTGCCTAACCGGTCCTCATAGCGGTTCGCTGATGTCAAGGCCGATCTCCTTGTTTCAACCGAGCCGGCCGATGGTCTTTTCCACCGCGCCAACAATTTCGCCCGAGACAACCAATTCCCGAACACTCTCAATATCCCGGTAGAGGGGCCTGTCTTTTTCCATGTGGAGGACATGTTTCCTGATGATCTGATGGGCGATTCCCGTTCCTCTGCCAGGCTTGAAGGGATGGAAATCCATTCCCTGAGCTGCTGTAAGCATTTCAATTGCCAGCACGTACTCCACGTTGTGGAGGATATCCCAGGCGTGGCGGGCTGCGATGCTTCCCATGCTGACGTGATCTTCCTGACCCGCAGACGTGGGAATGGAATCGACGCTTGCGGGGTGGGCGAGGACCTTGTTTTCAGATACCAGAGCGGCTGCCGTGTACTGGGAGATCATGAAGCCTGAATTGAGGCCACTGTTATGGGCAAGAAAAGGAGGCAGCCCGGACACGTGGGGATTCACAAGCCTGTCAACGGTCCTTTCAGAGATGTCTCCAATCTCTGCGAGGGCGATTCCGAGATAGTCCATGATAAAGGCCAGGGGTTCTCCATGAAAATTGCCACCGGATATGACCTCTTCCTCTTCGGGGAATACCAGGGGATTGTCCGTTGCCGAATTGATCTCCACCTGCAGGACTTTTCGCGCATAGTCGATGGTTTCCAGTATGGGGCCATAGACCTGTGGAATGCACCGAAGGGTGTAGGCGTCCTGGACTTTTTCACAATCCTTGTGAGAGGCGATAATGGCACTTCCAGCCGCCAGTTTGCGCATGTTGGAGGCACAGCGTATTTGTCCAGGGTGGGGGCGGACCTGGTGAATTTTGTCGTCAAAGGCCTTTGAAGTCCCTTTCAGGGCCTCCAGGCTCATGGCCCCGGCGATCTGGGCGTTTTTCATCAGGAGAGAGGCTTCCGTGGTGACGAGGCATCCCAGTGCCGACATGATCTGGGTACCGTTGATCAAAGCGAGACCTTCCTTGACTTGAAGAGAGAGGGGTTCAATGCCGGCCTCCTGAAGGACCTGTACCGACGGTGCACGTTCACCATTCAGCAGACACTCTCCTTCGCCGGTGAGCACCAGAGCCAGGTGTGCGAGCGGTGAAAGGTCCCCGCTGGCGCCAACGGATCCCTGGGAAGGGATGTACGGACAAACCCATTTGTTCAGCAGCGCCAGAAGGGTTTCCACCAGGAAAACACGAACACCGGAAAACCCCTTGGCAAGTGCGTTGGCCCGGAGGAGTATGATTCCCCGCACTACCTCCTCGGGAAAGGGGGCGCCCACGTTGGTGGCGTGACTCCTGATGAGATTCTGCTGAAGTTCTTCCACCTTCCCGCGGGGAATAAACTGATTTGCCAATTCACCCACGCCCGTGGTGATGCCGTACACGGTGCGGCCTTCTTCAACAATCTTTCGGACAAAAGCCCTGGATTTTTCCATTCCTGCCTTTGCCCCTTCATCAAGCGCCACCCTGATGTCTTCGCGGCAAACACGGGTAACATCCTCAATGGTTAGTGAATTTCCGTCGATATAGATCATCGTCAATGGCTCCCGTTGCTTCGGCATCCGAGTCGGATCCGGTCCTGATTTCTCAAAACTTTCGTTTCCTTGTATTATTATACTGAAAAACGTAGGCGCCGTGTCAAACTTTTTAAATCAATGCTCAGAGGGCGAATATATTCTCATATGGATAGGGGAACAGGCCGGCGTTGGCGCCCGCCTGGAGGAGTTGGCGGATCGACTGCCTTCCCTCCTTTCCCAGGTCCATGCTGAAATCATTAACGTAGAGCCTGATGTGCTCGCTGATGACGCTATCCTCTATTTCCTGGGCGTGGGAGTGGAGTGGGACCAGGAACGCTTCGTTCCATGGGATTGCTGCGATTCCATCAACCTTCTGATTTATATAATCCAATAAGGGAGGGATCGTAGTCGGCGGGTTTTTCATAGCCAAGGAGGTTCAGGAGGGTTGCCGCCACGTTGGAGAGGCCGGCACTTTCCAGGTGGGCCATGTGATATTCATTCCGGTAGAAAGGATCGAAAATGGCAAAGGGAACGGGGTTGAGGGTGTGGGCTGTCTTCGGGCTTTTCCGTCCGTTCCCGTCCGTTGTGAACATGACATCCGAATTGCCATGATCAGCGGTAACCACAGCGATTCCTTTCAGATCCTCTATCACCCCCAGCAGTTCCCCCAGACACCTGTCCACCGTCTCGACCGCTTCAATGGCCGCATTCAAATTGCCCGTGTGGCCCACCATGTCTCCGTTGGCGAAGTTGAGGCGCCCGAAGCGGTATTGCCCGCTCTTGAGCAATTGGATGGTCCTGTCCTTGATCTCAACGGCCTTCATACGTGGGGCCCGGTCGAACGCGATACGCTCCGAAGGAATCTCGATGTAGGTTTCCAGATTTTCGTTGATATAGCCGGATCGGTTTCCGTTCCAGAAATAGGTCACATGCCCGAATTTTTGTGTCTCGGAGATTGCAAAGGAGATAACGCCCTCGGCACAGAGGTATTCACTGACCGTGCGATCAATGGCCGGCGGCTCTACCAGAAATCGGGGAGGAATGTGGAGATCGCCGTCGTATTCCATCATTCCGGCGTAAAGGACATGGGGCAGTGGACCCCGCTCAAATTCTTTGAAATCCTTTTCTGTAAAGGCCCTTGAGATCTCGATGGCACGATCACCCCTGAAATTGAAAAAGACCACCGCATCTCCATCCGTAATCCGCCCCACGGGGAGCCCGTCATTGTCCACCACCACAAAAGGATCCAGATACTGGTCGGTTACCGAGGAGTCTTCGGCGTAGTAGCTCCTAACTGCCTGGGAGGCTGAAGGAAAACCACGTCCCATCCCCAGGACATGGGCCTGCCACCCGCGCTCGACGATCTTCCAGTCCGCGCTGTAGCGGTCCATGGTGACCTTCATGCGGCCCCCACCCGAGGCGATGCGGTAATCAGCACCGTGTTTTTTCGAAAGCGTCCGGAGTTTGGCTTCCGTTGGAATGACATAGTCCAGGGCGGATTTCTCTCCTACATCCCTGCCGTCCAACAGAACATGTAGTCTGACTTCTTTCATCCCCTCTGAACCACACCTGTCCAGGAGGGAGTAGAGCTGCTCAATGTGGGAATGGACGTTTCCGTCCGAAAGGAGGCCCATGAAGTGAACGGTCCCACCCTCTCTGCTCTTTGTTACGATCTCCTGCCACAGACCGGTCTCGAAGATCTTTCCCGTTTCAATGGCCCTGTTCACCAGCCGGGCACCCTGCTCGAATACGCGCCCGGCACCGAGGGCATTGTGCCCCACCTCGCTGTTTCCCATATCCTGGTCGCTGGGAAGTCCCACCGCAGTTCCGTGCGCCCGGATTTCACAATAGAGTCTGGAAGTGCAAAGGCGGTCGAGATTGGGGGTTTCGGCAAGGTAGACGGCATTTGCGTCATTTTCCGGACCGATTCCCACCCCGTCCATGATGACCAGGAGGAGGGGGCCCTTTCGGGCGGAAAATCTTCTCAGTTTGTCCAGTTTCAGTTTCATGGGGCACACTTTAACACGGGGACCGGCACTTTCAAAGACAAAAGCTTGAAATAGAGAGCGGCCTTGTCCTATAAAGGAACGATGGCAAAAATCCGGGTTAGCCGGAGGGACAAGGAACAGAACGATTGGATTATTGGAGTAATGGAGTGTTGGAGAGATGTCGCCGGAGAAAAGACAAAGGAGAAAAAGAGAATGCCACAACACATTGTGATCATCGGGGCAGTGGCCCTTGGCCCAAAGGCCGCCTGCCGGTTCAAGCGGCTGGAACCGGAATCAAAGGTCACCATGATCGACCAGGTGAAGATGATTTCCTACGGAGGGTGTGGGATTCCCTACTTCCTCTCAGGAGACGTCAGTGATCCTGCACAACTTCAGGCCACGAGTTTCAACATGCTCCGTGACGAGAAGTTCTTTGAAAAGGCCAAGTATGTCCGTGTCCTCACCGGCACGAGCGCCCTTGCTATTGACCGGGAAAAGCAAAACGTGCTAATCCGCCACCTCGAATCACACGAGGAAGAAACAATTCCCTACGATAAGCTGGTGATTGCGACCGGAAGCCTGCCCAACCGACTCTCCGTCCCGGGAGCTGACCTGAATGGGGTCTTCACCGTCTCCAACATGAAGGATGCCATTGATATCAGGGAACAGATTGCCGGCGGAAAAGTGGGGAAAGCGGTTGTGATCGGTGCAGGAGCGATCGGCCTGGAAGTGGCCGAAGCCCTCGCTGATCTCTGGGGAATTGAAACCAGCCTGGTGGAGATCCGGGACCAGATCCTTCCCGGCGTCGTCAGTCCGGTCATGGCCGGTATGGCTCAGAACCACATGGAGGAAAACGGCATTTCCTTTCATCTGTCCGAACGCGTCCATAAAATGAAAGGCGAGGGGTGGGTGTCCGGGGTCGTTACCGACAGGAGGACCCATGAGGCCGACCTGGTTATCATGGCGGCGGGTGTCAGGCCCAACGCTGCCCTTGCCGCCGAGGCAGGGCTTGAGATTTCTCCGAAAGGGGGAATCGTCGTCAATGAACACATGCAGACCTCGGATCCTCTGGTCTACGCAGGTGGGGATTGTGTGGAGATCCCCAATCTCGTGACGGGCCGTCCGGCCTATTATCCTTTGGGTTCCATGGCAAACCGCCAGGGCCGGGTTATCGGAACCAACCTGGCCGGTGGGGATGCCCGATTTGAAGGCGCGGTGGGGAGCTTCATCATCAAATTGTTCGACATCTCCGTTGCGAGCGCAGGGCTCAATTATGAAGGCGCCCTGGAACAAGGTTTTGATGCTGCAAGTGGATTTATCGCTCAACTGGACCGTGCCCATTTCTACCCTGAGAAAGATCTGCTCTATCTTGAAATGGTGGCCGAGAAGGATACCGGCAGGGTTCTCGGAATCCAGGGGTTGGGGAATAGCGGGGAAGGGTTGATGGCAAGGATCAGCGCCGTGGCGACCACCCTAAGGTACCAACCCAGCCTATCGGATATCAGCAATTTGGAGATCCCCTATTCCCCGCCCTTTTCTACGGCCATGGATATTGTCAACGCCCTGGGCAACACCATGGAAAATATCCTGGCCGGTAAAGACCGGGTGATCGATGCGGACCGGTTCGCCGAGTGGTGGGAAAATCGGGACAATGGAGAGACCTTTTTTCTGGACTGCCCGGGCTGGGGAAACGCCGAGCCTTATGTCAGAAAATACCCGGAGCACTGGAAGTCTATTCCCCAGGACGAACTCAGGGACCGGATCAACGAAGTGCCCGGGGACAAACGGCTGGTACTCATCTGCAATACGGGGGTCCGATCTTACGAGGCCCAGGTCTTTCTGGATCAAGTGGGCCTGCGGGACAGCCACAATCTCCAGGGAGGGGTGGCTGCACTCAAAAAGTGGGGACTGGATTTGTGATGAGTCACACGTTTTGCCCCTTGGCCGGTCTTCTGTTAGATGAAGGGTAATCTGTTTAGCGGGCTCAACCTCCTGCTCGGACGGAAAAAGCTGCCACCACCGCTTCGACGGCGGCCTCCAAGCTCATCCGGCCTGTATTGATCACGAGATCGTAGTTCTCCGGGTTTCCGATGTCCGCGTTGAAGTATCTCCGTACAAAGGCTCGCCTGTCTGATTCCGTGCGCACCACATGGCGTTTGGCCTCTGAAAGATCCACTCCAAAATCCTCAGCCACGTGACGGATGCGGTCTTCCAGAGGCGACACCACGCGAACCCTGAACACGCGGTCCCGGGGAAGCACAAAATTCGCACCTCTCCCGACGATAACGGCCTTTCCGTGTTTGGCGATGGTCCCGACCACCTTCATGAGGTGCTGAAGGTATTGATCGGGCCAGAGATGGCGTTCATTCACGAGTGAGGATACCCAGTCGTCCACAAGGTTGAGGCCCTTTTCATCCAGGCTTTCAAGAAGGAAGGCACTCATCTTGGCACTCTCGGCAACTCCTTGAAGGATTTCGCGATCAAAAAGATTCAAACCCAATCGGTCTGCGATGCCTTTTGCAATGAGGCGTCCCCCGCTTCCGGGCTGCCTCGATATGGTCACAACCGGAGATGACTTTGCCTTGCCTTCTCTAACAGGAGACATGGCCCGCCATCGCTTCACCTGGTCCTCAATGACCTGTTCTATGGATTTCATGGCGCCTCCTTTCTTTTCAAGGTTAGCCCGTTGGCCCGTTTGTCCGTTGCCGGCTTTCCATTATGGGTTCGTCAGATTAAATTATACCGCATGTGCCTGGAATGGATCAACCGCAAAACAAGAGACCCCAGGCTGAGGCCCCTCGCCAAATATTGGCGACGAAAAGAGAAAAATATTGGAACTGCACTGGCCTTCCCGCTTTGGTCTCATGTGAAGGCATGTGCGGGAGGGGCAAAGGGAAAAAGAAATTGCTCTTGAGATTTCCCCACGAGGACGATATGCTTGGTAGATTCAAGCTTCTATTGAACAATTTCTGCATTTCCCCTTAAGCCCTTAAGTCAGGAGCCCGAAACATGACCGGGAAGGAACTGGGAAACTATCACATACTCGAGATGATAGGGAAGGGCGGTATGGCCGTCGTCTACAGGGGGCAACACAAAAGTCTCTCCCGCCGCATGGTCGCCATCAAGATGCTTTCAGCCACACTGGAAGGAGACGCCTCCTTCCATGAAAGGTTCTACAGGGAGGCCGAGGTTATGGACCGGCTGCGCCATCCCAATATCGTGACCCTTTACGACTTCATGGAGTCGGAAGGGCACTACTATATCGTGATGGAATACGTGGCCGGCATGACCCTTTCGGAGATTATCAAGCAAGCCGGCGGACCGCTTCCGCACGATGAGGTAAAGGCGATTTTTCAACAGGTTCTTTCAGGCATCGACTACGCCCACAGCCTGGGGATCGTTCACCGGGACCTGAAGCCCGGAAACATCATGATCAATGAACAGGGCGAAGTGAAGATCACGGACTTCGGAATTGCCCGACTTCTTGGAAACAACTTCGAGGCAACACTGACCACTACGGGCCTGGGAATAGGCTCCCCCTACTACATGTCGCCCGAACAGGTCCTGGCCTCCAAAGAACATCCCATCACCGCGGCATCGGACATCTATTCACTGGGGATCACGCTTTACCAGGTGGTCACGGGAAGACTCCCCTTCGAGGGAGAAGACAGCCTTTTCACGATCATGCAGTCCCACGTGAAGAAACTCCCTCCGCCACCGCATGAGATTCTGCCGGCTATCCCCGCCCCCCTCGAAGAGGTCATATTGAAGTCCATTCAAAAGAAACCCGAGGAGAGGTGGCCTTCCTGCGGGGCCTTCTGGCAAGCCCTTGCAAAAGGACTGGACGAACCTTTGCTAACAGGAAAAAAGACACAACCCCTCGGAACGGCTCCCAATAAACAGGCGCCCATGGAAGCGGAAGCCGTGTCCAGGGGCTCAAGGAAAAGGGCTTGGCCGGCAATCCTGATCATACTCCTGCTGCTCGTCGCCGGAGCCGGGGCAGGGACCTTCTATTTTCTGAAATATAAAAAGACGCCCTCAAAGACCGCCGCATCCCATCCTGCTCCGGCCTCCCAGACCCGTGAGACTGCGGAAGCCCCGACCACAATAGCTGAAAAATCGGCGATTTTACCGGAAAAGAAATCCGAGACCATACCTGAAAAAAAGGTTGCGGAAACTCCCAAGGCCCAACCCGTCGCTGAAAACATCGCAAAACCGGATAAGAAAAAAGAAACGGAAAAACAACTGGAGGCGGAAAAGAAAAAGGCCGAGACAAAACGTAAAAAAGAACTGGAGGCGGCAAAGGCGGAGAGAGAAAAGAGGGCGAAAGAAACCAGGTCAATGCTCAACGAGGCAAAGGCCCTGATCAGTCTCAAGGAATATGAAAAGGCCCAGGACATGGCCATGAAGGTCCTGAAGCGTGACCCGGACAATGGAAAGGCCAAAGAGATCTATGCCCAGGCAAAGGAAAAGAAACAAAGAAGGATCGCGGATCGCAAGAACGCCCAGGCAAAGAGCCATTTTGAGGCCGGACGCTACCGACAAGCTCTTGAAGAAACCCGGGATGTTTTGAAGATTTATCCCAAAGACCCTGAAGCCCTGGCAATGAAACGGAAGCTGGAAAATCTGGCGCAAAGGACCCTGGAAAGAAGACGGCAGATAGAAGTGGCCCTTCAAAAGGCGGAGGCCGCCCTTGAGGCGAGACGCTACACCAGGGCAAAACTTATCGCCCAACAGGTGCTGGACGTCCAACCTGAAAACAAGCGTGCCAAGAGGGTGGTACAGGCCGCGAACGAGGGAGAGGAGAACAAGGTGTTGCAGGACATGGTAAAAGGTTTTCTTCCCTCAGTAGGAGATGGAGAGATGCCATTGTCCCCCCAGGGACTACCCGATCAATCAGGCGGCGGGCAAATGCCTTCGCTGCCGGGACTGCCCCAGGGACTGCCGGGGCAGTAAGGGCGAAAAAGGGAATTTGGCACCCTTATTGCAGAAACCCATGAAAAGGGAATCACATTTTTCATGGGAGACTGCAATGAACAGAAGGGAAATGAAATTCCTGTCCACAAGGGAGCTGGGTCTCCTCCTCGGGGTCACGAGGCAGACCATCAGGAACTGGTTTCTGAAGGGGCAGATCAAGGCGTACCGTATCGGCCAGAACATCAAGATCCCCCGTGCGGAGGCCGTTCGTATCCTTCAACGATTTGATCAACCCATCCCGGAATGGCTCGGAAAGGAAGATCCGCGACATTCCGGACGGCTGGAGCCGACAGCATGAAACACAGCGTTCTCATAGTGGACGACGAGCAGTCCACCCGGAGCCTGATGAACGAGGCACTGGGAAAAGAACCCTACGAGCTTCTGATGGCCGATTCCGCGGAACAGGCCTTGGAGATCCTTGAGAGCAGGCAAGTGGACGTGGTTGTTTCAGATGAAATGATGCCCGGCATGGTGGGGTCGGAATTCCTGGCGCTCGTGCGGAAGCGATATCCGGACACCATCCGCATGATCCTCACCGGCCATGCATCCATTGAGAGTGCCGTGCGTGCGATCAACGAGGGCAAGATCTACCACTTCTTTACCAAGCCCTGCCGCATCTACGATCTGGCCATCACCATTCGAAAGGCCATCCAGCAGAAAGAGCTCATGAGGAGGAGTCGGGATCTCCTGAGATTCGCCCGGAGGCAGTCTTCCTTCATAGAAGATGTGGAAAAGAAGTACCCCGGAATAACCCGGGTCAAAAGAGATTATAGGGGAGAAATCCTGCTGGACAACGGGGAAGGAGAGGATGACTACGATACCCTCATCCGGGAAATCAGAGCGCTTCTCAAGAAAGACCGGGAATGATCATTTCCGGTCTTATCATCCGCACCACTATTCGTATGATTTTTTGCCCTCCTTGACACCTGAAACCTGACATCTCACATCCGAATATTCAGTTTTCTGAAACTCACTCCTCCCGCCTGTCCGGGAGCATGAGGGCAAAGGGAATGGACAGAAGCCCCAGGAATGAACTGATGAAATAGGTTGTCCTCAAACCGAGAAAGTCCCCAAGGGCACCCACGAGGACCACGATGGCCGAGCGCGCAATGAAAGAGAACATCATGAAAAGGCCATTGGCCGCTGATGGACTTCCCTTTGCGTTCTCCTGGACAAGGGCCAGCATGACTGGCGTGGTTGAAAGAATGGTGAAGCCGGTGAAGAGAAGTGTCACGTAGCGCATCCACCCGCCCAAAGCAGCGAAGAGGAAGAGACTGATAGGCGCCCCCACGAGTGAAAAAAGAAGGATTCTCCTGCGGCCGAAGCGGTCGCTGATGGATCCCGCGGTCAGGACACCGATAACGCCTGAGAACTCAAAGAGCGTCAATGACACGCCGGCCAGCCAAAGATTGCCCGTCTCGGCCTTTATGAACGTGGGGAGAAAGGTGGTCATGGAGGCGTGCATGAATCCCCGTGCAGCCAGGATTCCCGTCAGGGGGAGAAGAATAAACCGCATTTCCCGCCATGTTTTCCGGACGGAAGAACGGGCGGAAACGTCCACCGTGATGGGGATGTCCCGAAATTTCAGGTGCAGCCAGGCCGAAGCCCCCAGGCCCACGATCATCACCGGATAGAAGCCTTCCAGGCCGAAAAGCGAAACAGCACCGACGGCCGCCAGCGGACCCAGCGCCCTGGCCAGTTCACCCCCGGTCATGAAAAAACTCATGCCCTTGCCCTTTTTCATTCCCGAAAGCCTGGCGATCATCACAGGAGCCGGAACGTGAAAAAGGGAAACGCTGATACCCGCAACCAGCAGAAGGAGCAGAAGCACACCATAATTGGGGGCCAGGCCGATCAGGCTCATGGTGACCGCTGTGAGGGCAGGGGCCAACACTATGAACTGGCGCACACTGATACGGTCTGCCAGTGTCCCTATATAGGGGTTCATAAGGGCTGGAGTTTGCATGACGGTGGAAAGGAAACCCGCCTCCGCCAAGGACAGGGAGAGCTTCTTGATGAGCAGGGGCAGGAGAGGTGCCAGGAAGCTCGAATAGATGTCGTGGAGAAAATGGGTGGCCGAAAGGGTCAGGACAAGACTGGTTTTGTATTGAGAAGGGGAGGGGGTTTTGTGGTCGGTTTTCATGGCTTCGTGATTCCTGGTCGTCATTATTCGATGGTGATAGATTAACCCGGGTTTCTCACGGATCTCCGTTGAGAAATCCGGATCAAAAAAGGGGCTACGGCCTTTATTCCGTAACCCCTTGATTTTGCTGGTGGGCGGTGTGGGGTTTGAACCCACGGCTTCCACCGTGTGAGGATGGCACTCTCCCGCTGAGTTAACCGCCCTTAATTGATTTTCGTGCCCGCCCATGGGCACGGTGATGACTCCTTGGGAAGTCATCCACATTCGCCATTCCTACTACAAACTGGGTGTCTTTGCAAACAAAAAACGTTTCTGCCCAACCACGCTGTTTTCGGATGCACTGGCGGCTACTTCATACCCACCGATTTCATGAGTGCTGCAACCTCTGAGGGTTCCAGATGCCGGTAGTGCCCCACCTTGAGATCACCGAGCACCAGGTTTCCAAAACCAATGCGTATCAGGTGAATTACCTCGCGATCCACGGCATCGAACATGCGCCTGACCTGTCTAGATTTTCCCTGTTTGATGGTCATGCGCAGCAGGCTCTTTTCATGACTCCTTTTGATGAAGGAAACGTTCGAAGGACCGCTTGGTCCATCATCGAGCATCACACCCTTTTTCAGGGCGAGGAGGTCCTCACTTGAGACATCTCCTCTCACGGTCACCTTATAGGTTTTGGGAACCTGGAAGCGCGGGTGTGTAAGGCGATAGGTCCATTCACCGTCATTGCTCATCAGCAGAAGTCCCATGCTGTCAAAGTCGAGCCGGCCCACAGGGTAGATCCTATCAGGGATATCCTTGATCAAATCCGTTACCAGAGGCCTTCCCGCGGGATCATCTAGGCTGGAGAGATATCCGAAGGGTTTATTCAACATGAGATAAATCTTTTCTGGTGGAACGGGGATTTCACGACCATCAACCTGGATCTGATCACGGCCCCACACGGCCTGTATTCCAAGCTGCCTGGCAATGCGGCCGTTGACCCTTACGCGTCCTGCTGCAATCCAGGAATCGGCTTTTCGCCTGGACGTAAGGCCGGCGGCGGAGAGGATATGATTAAGCCTCATGGGTTTCATCTTCTTCAAGCTCCGTGTTGCCTCCCTTTGTGAGCTCTTCAACGTCCTGCGGAAAACTTTCGCGAACCAGGGCGCCGTCTCCATCGGCAATCAGTTTCTTGATCTCTTTTAGTGTCGGCAGGGCATTCAGGTCCGTCAGGTCGAATACTTCGAGGAACTTATTGGTCGTTCCGTAGATCAGCGGGCGTCCGGGAAGGTTTTTTCGGCCCACGATCCTTGCAAGCCCTTTTTCCAGGAGCGTCCGCAGTATGCCTCCTACGTCCACACCCCGGATCTTTTCAATCTCCTGCCTTAAGATGGGCTGCTTGTAGGCGATGATGGCAAGGGTCTCCATGGCGGCCCTGGACAACCGGGTGGGCGAAGTCTTGTACATTTGAAGGACATGGGCGGAAAATTCAGGTCTTGTCCTGAACTGATAACCTTTTGCCACTTCTTTGAGTGTAAAACTCCGTCCCAGTTGCTGGTATTCATCTCTGAGTTCATTCAGCCCGCTTTGTATCTGTTGGAGAGTGTGCTGGGGCAGCCAGTTCTTTATTTCCGATGCCGAAAGCGGATGGTCCGCCGCAAAGATCAGCGCCTCCAGAATCCTCTTAAGCGATTCGGGAATCATCTGCAATTATTTCCTTTCATTAAACACAGCCTTCAGGTGGATATCCTTATCAAAGGCCGTTTGAAAAACCTTGATTAGTCCGCGATGGACAAGCTCCAGCAGCGCGAGAAAGGTAACAACCAGTTCGGACACGTCCATGTCCTTTGCGAACAACTCACGAAAATAGAGACCCTTTTGATCCTTGAGCCTGGAAATAATGTCTTCTATTTTTTGGTTGATGGACCATTTTTCCAGACGAAACTTGAGCTGGGTACCGGGAAGCCGCTGATCGACGATTCGCTGGAACGCATCGATGAGCTGGAAAAGATTGACCTCCAGGGGAACGCTTTCTCCCTCGGTGAGATCCGTCACTTCACCAGAAGGTTTTCTGGTGAAGACATCCCGCCCAAGGACTTCCCTTTCCGAGAGTTCGCCCGCCATCTCCTTCAACCGCATGTACTCCAAAAGGGGCCGTGTAATTTCCAGGCGAGGATCTTCTTCCTCTTCCTCATCGACCACATCCGGAAGCAGCATCCGGGACTTGATGTGCATCAATGTTGAAGCCATGAGGAGGAAGTCTCCGGCAATACTGATGTTGAAGGCCTTCATCATATCCAGGTACGCCAGGTATTGATCCGTTATCGTGGCGATGGGGATGTCAAAAATGTCCACTTCATTTTTCCCGATCAGATGAAGCAGAAGATCGAGTGGACCTTCAAAGATTTCCAGTTTGACTTCATATTCCATAGGCATGGTGATGACTTCTCAAAAAGTCATCAAATTTTCACCACTTCACGCACGGTTTCCATGGTCTTCACGGCAATTGATCTGGCCCGCTCGTTTCCTTCCCTGATGACGTCATCCACACGTCCGCTGTCCGCTTCCAGTTCCTTTCTGCGGGCCCTGATGGGGGCAAGCCCCTTCTTGAGACTCTCGGACATGGCCTTCTTGCAATCGACGCACCCGATCTCGGCCACACGACAGTCGCGGTTGACACGAGACACCAAATCCTCTTCAGAATAGATTTCATGAAATGAAAACACATTGCATATGTCAGGATTTCCCGGGTCGGACCTCCTCGCCCGCTGGGGATCCGTTATCATCTGCATGACTTTTCTATGGGTTTCTTCTTCCGTGTCGGTCAGATTGATGGCATTTCCGTAACTTTTGCTCATTTTTCGCCTGTCCAATCCCAACAGCTTGGAAGTGGGGGTCAAGATGAGATCGGGTTCGGGAAAGGTTTCTCCATAGAGAAAATTGAAACGTCTCGCAATTTCCCTGGTGAGTTCCACATGCGGGGCCTGGTCTTCTCCAACGGGTACGCCGTTGGCCTTGTACATGAGGATGTCGGCGGCCTGGAGCACCGGGTACCCCAAAAAGCCGTAGGTACTAAGATTACGCTGGGTAAGTTCCTGAAGCTGTTCCTTGTAGGTGGGGTTTCTTTCGAGCCAGGAGAGTGGGGTGATCATGGAATAGATCAGGTACAACTCCGCGTGTTCTTTGATGTCGGACTGGATGAATATGGTACAGACCTCCGGATCAAGGCCTACTGAAATCCAGTCCATGACGATATCGCGGGTGGATTCCCTGATGATGTCGGGTTTTGCATACTCGCTGGTCAGCGCATGCCAGTCGGCAATGAAATAGAAACAGTCATAGTCTTCCTGGAGCTTCTTCCAGTTCAACAGCGCCCCGTGCAGATGCCCGAGGTGCATTTTTCCGGTTGGTCTCATGCCACTCACGATTCTTTTCTTCATGCCGTGCTATATCCTCCCCAAGATAATTTTGGCTCTCCCTGTACCTAAATACGCTTGAGATTTCAAAATACTCGGATTTGCAGGGGTATTGGAGCACTGGAGTAATGGGTGTATTTTTCTCCTCAGTACTCGACTACGCCACTGCTTGGCTGCTTACAAAGTGCTGCCGGACGAAGGCTATCTCATCTTCTCGTGTCTCTACCTCTTCATTCAGCCTGGCCTCGAGAAGCCCCTGAAGGATTTTCTTGAAGGTCGGTCCGGGAGTGAAACCCATCTCCACCAGGTCCTTGCCGCCCAGTGAAGTTTGTGTCCCTCGCAATCTGGTAAAATAGAGCGAGATGAAACGCTTGATCTTGTCACTTGTGGCCTTGGCCATAAAGTAAAGAAGCGTTTCCGTATCGTAAGGTGTCAAAAGGGCATAAAGTTCATAATGTGTGCCCCTGAATCGGTACAGTTTTTCCAGGAGTTCGCCGGCGGACTTTCTCTGGGTGATCATCTTATGGCTTTCCTGGTCTACCATTCCCAGTCTTTCGGCAAATCGGTTCAGCGCCGGGATTTCCAGGCCCGAAGTGAGTCCATGCCAGTAGACCTTCCAGCTTTCAAGGGGCTCCTCCAGGTATAGAAGGGTGTACCAGGAAACGACACGCCTGATTTCCTCAAAAACAAGGCGGAGATCGTCGGTCAGCCTGATGCCGGGGTGTATGACTTCGAAAAGGTCCAGTTGATCCATTCTTTCTATGGCCTTGACGGGGTTGTCCTCTTTCAGGACAAGTTTAAGTTCCGTAAAGAGTCTGTGGCCTGAAAGGTCCTTGAAGCAGTTTATCTTAATGGCATTCCTGATGAGGGCGAGTGTGAGCTTGCCGATCTTGAACCCGAACCTCTGCTCAAACCGAATGGCGCGCAGTATGCGCGTGGGATCTTCAACAAAACTCAGGTTGTGAAGCACCCTGAGCACCCTTTCCTTGAGGTCTTTCTGTCCGCCGAAAAAATCCAGAAGGGTTCCGTAGTCCCGTCTGTTCAATTTTACCGCAAGGCTATTGATGGTAAAATCCCTGCGGTAGAGATCCATTTTGAGGCTGCTGGTCTCAACAATGGGCGAGGCTGCAGGCGTTTCGTAGTATTCCAATCTGGCGGTGGCGATGTCCACCTTGAAACCGTCAGGGAAGATCAAAACGGCCGTCCCGAATTTTTTGTGACTTCTGACCCTTGGTCCAAACTGTTTTGAAAACTCGTGGGCAAACCTGATGCCGTCTCCCTCGATGACAATGTCCACATCCAGGTTGTCTCTCTTGAGGAGGACGTCTCTCACCAATCCGCCGACAAGAAATGCATTATATCCTAGAATATCAGAAACTTGACCAATATTCTTAAGAGTCTTGATGATGTCTCTTGGCAGCCTTTCTTTCAGGGTTCCGGAGACCTTTTTCTTTCTGAGCAGTCCGGGCGCATCCTTTGATTCGTAGAACAGTTCCGGTACCAGGGGCTCACCTACCAGGATATTCAGCAGGTCCGTTCGGGTGATGACACCCACCACATTCTCACCTTCCATCACCGGAAGGATTCTCAGTTTGTTTTGTATAATGAGATCCTGCACCTCTTTCAAGGAGGCGTCAAGTTGAACAGTGGGAAAATCGATGTTCATGTAATCACTGACACTGAGATCGTTGAGCCCGAAATAAACGGCCTTTTCAACCGTTTGTCTGGTGACGTAGCCTCTCAGTTCTCCGTTATCTTCCATGACCAGCAGGACGTTGATATTGTACCTGGTCATCAATTCAGCGGCCTCTTTGACCGTGGCGCCGGGGTGGACGTAAATGGCGGGAGATGTCATGAGCGCCTTCGCCCTCTGAGTGGGTTTGATTCTGCTCCTTAGGAGGGCATTGAGGGAACGCTCCACCTGTATGAGGGTCCGGTTCTTTATGGTTGCTGAAGCCGCATAGGGATGCCCGCCGCCGCCGAGCGCCAGGGCGATATTCGATACGTTCACCTCAGGAATGCGGCTTCTGGCCACCAGGTAGATTCGATCCTCCATCTGGGCAAGGGCAAAAACAACGTTCAGATTCTCCATTTCCATGAATTTGTGAACCAGTACGGCAAAGTCGCCCACATAGCTTTCCCTGATAACCTTTGAAACAACGACTTCCACGCCATTGATATTCCGCGTCAGGGCCGACTGGGTCAGATCGTTCAGAAGCCAGATCTGTTCAGCGGTCAGTTCGCGCGTGAGCATATCGCCGATGGCACTGTGGTTTGCTCCCTGCCCGGCAAGCCATGCAGCAGCCTCATAGTCCTCAGCCGTTGTAGATGAAAAGGTGAAAGAACCCGTGTCCTCATGAATTCCCAGACACATAATGGTTGCTTCATCGGCCGTTACGTCTATTCCTTTTTCCCTGAGAATATCAATAAGGATGGCTGTCGTTGAACCGGTGGGTCGGATAACCTCAAGATTTCCCCTGATGTCATCTTTGAATTCGGCATGATGGTCGTAAATGTGAATATCGATTCCCTGCCGATCAATCAGCTTTGCAAACTTCCCTATACGGCTTCGCTGGCGGGTGTCCACCAGGATAAGCCTTTTCACTTTTTCCAGATCGATGTCTTTCAGCTTTGCGAAATCATAGAGGTAGGAACTGGAATGGAGAAAAAAATCTCTCAGGTGTTTTTCCTGGGCACCGGAAAAAACCATGGTAGCCCCAGGATAGAGTTTCCGGGCTGCTAACATGGAGCCCAACGCATCAAAGTCGGCATTGATGTGGCTGGTGATAACCTCATCAGGCTTCTTTTGCGATTTGGAGCCCTGCCTTGATTTTTCTTGTTGTCCTCTTGGCATCTAGCTTGGATCCAGTAGACGAACTCATCCTGAAAGCCGGGCACAAAAAAAAGCCGGGCATGACCCATGCGCCGGCTATGTGCTCATTGACAAGGCAATGGATGTGATATCCGTTATAAACCCTTCAATTTTTCTTCAGATTCCTGTTTCTTTTTGCAGTCAATGCACAATGTTGTGACAGGTCGAGCCTTGAGACGCTTCTCCGAAATATCTTCTCCGCATTCATCGCAAATTCCATAGGTCCCATTTTCAATTCTATCGAGGGCCTCTTTGATCTTCACGATGAGCTTTCTTTCCCTGTCCCTGATGCGAAGGGTGAAGTTTCGGTCGGACTCCAGGGATGCACGGTCGGTCGGATCGGGAAAATTATCACCCTGGTCGGTCATTCCCGTAACGGTCTTGTTTGCCTCATGAAGCAGAGACTCCAAACGCTCATTCAGGAAATTCTTGAAATACTCTTTTTTCTTATCTGTCATCATTTTTGTGTATGCGCTCCTTAAAAAAAAATTTAATTAGCAGAAAAATTAGGGGATGTAAAGGGAAATCAAATGTCGTGTCAGTTGTTCAAAATGACTATTTCGCTATCTTCTTCCAGAAATTCTTTCCCTTCTTTTTCTTTTCCGTTACCTTTAGATCTTCGGTTTCAGCAAATGTTTCGAGTATTTCGCGCTGCTGCTGATTGAGATTTCTGGGTATTTTTACGAGAACTTCCACAAATAGGTCGCCCCGACTGTGAGTATTTCTGAGGCCGGGCATTCCCTGACCCTTGACTCTGATGACGTCTCCGGGCTGAGTACCCTTTGGAATCTCCAGTTCAAAACCTTCCTCATTTCCGAGCACGGGTATCACCAACCGGTCTCCCAGTGCCGCCTGAACAAATGAAACAGGAATCCGGCAGGCCAGGCTATCACTGTCGCGAGAAAAGAATTCGTGCTCGCGCACAAAAAGCACGACGAACAGGTCTCCCGGCGGTCCGCCATATTGACCCGGCTCTCCTTCCCCCCGCAACCGAAGCTGGGACCCACTGTCCACTCCTGCCGGTACCTTGACCGTAACCTTTTTCTGGACTCGGATCTTGCCCTGTCCCGCACATTCCTTACAAGGGTCCATGATGATCCTGCCCTGTCCCTGACAGGCCGGGCATGTGGTGCCTATTTGAAAAAAGCCCTGGGACCTTATCACCTGGCCTCTGCCCTGACAGGTGGAGCACAACTGGGGCTCAGATCCGGGAGTCAGGCCTGATCCGTCACAGGTCTCACAGTTTTCCAGCTTGTCAAAGGTGATTTCGTGTTCTTTTCCATAAAAGGCTTCTTCCAGGGAGAGTTCCAGGTCGTACCTGAGATTGGTCCCCTGGCGTGCCCGGGGTCGCCCGCCTGTCCGGCGCCCAAAGCCAAAAAAATCCTCAAAGATATCTCCAAAACTTGAAAAGATATCATCAAAGCCGCTGAAACCTCTAAACCCGGTCCCTTCCAGGCCTTCGTGACCGAATCGATCGTAGATCTGCCTTTTTTCACGATCCCTGAGCACTTCGTACGCTTCGGAGGCTTCTTTGAAGTTCTCTTCCGCTTCTTTGTCTCCAGGGTTCCGGTCGGGATGAAATTTCAAGGCGAGCTTGCGGTAAGCCTTCTTTATCTGTTCATCCTCGGCATCCCTAGCAACAGCCAGGACTTCGTAATAATCCCGCTTGTGCATGGCTACTTTCCTTCAGGATCCGGCCCCTGTTGGGTTGCCTTGTCGCTTTCTTCTTGAGAGGGAAGGTTTTCTTCAGCAGGTTGGGAAACTTCTTCGGCCAGTGCCTCTTGCCGGGCCAGTTCCAAAGCCTCCACCTCTTCCTTGGTCATTGGGAAAACCTTACCTGCGGCTATTTCTCTCAAAGCGACGACCACGTCCGTGTTCTTTGCCACGACCAGGGGTTCGGCGCCTTTCCGCAACTGACGAACGCGTTTGGCCCCGAGATGGATGAGCGCAAAACGGTTGTTGACCTGTTTCAGACAATCCTCAACAGTAATTCTTGCCATATGTGTCTCCTCGTGTTTATGATGCGTATCCCCAAATCGCTTGGTGCAAAACAACAGCGTACATTAGACGGTGGGCTTGGGTAATCAGGCCCGGATAATCACCGGACCCATGTGTCTGTGATCCTGTTCCGAGAGTGTTGATCACATTCGATGAAATCATCATTGGATCTTTATTAAACTTTACTTTATATCATCTGCTGTGATAATTGTAAAGTTTAATTATTCCGAACCAGCCTTCAGCCATGCCTTTCCTCCGGACGCCTTTTGAAATTAGCGTCAGCGGCTGCATGGCCCACGTTTCACCATCAGTGAAATGTTGAGATAAGGCTTTCAACGTTTCTATCAACCTTGCGAAAGTGTGAATTGCATGTTGGCAAAAATCCTCAGCAGTGCCGTCATTGGTATCGATGCCTACGTCGTAGAGGTGGAGGTCGATATTGCCCAGGGCCTTCCGACTTTTGCAACGGTCGGGCTCCCCGAAGGGGCCGTCAAGGAAAGCAAGGAGCGTGTCAAGGCAGCCATCAAGAACTCCGGGTACCATTTTCCATCGGACCGGATTACCGTAAACCTGGCGCCGGCCGACATTCGAAAAGAAGGATCTGCGTTCGATTTGCCCATGGCCCTTGGAATTCTCACAGCCACGGAACTGATTGATCAGGCCTCCTGCAACCATTACCTCTTCCTCGGTGAGCTGGCTCTTGACGGCATGATCAGACCGGTCAAGGGGGCCTTGCCAATGGCCATCACGGCGAAGGACCTGGGCCTGAAGGGTATTTTCCTGCCCCTCGAAAACGCTTCGGAGGCGGCCGTGGTCGACGGCATCGAAATCTATCCTGTTGAAGCACTGTTCCAGGTTGTGGAAGCCCTGAAAGGCGTCTCAAAATTAAGTCCTTTCAAGGTGGAAATCAACAGGGATTCCGACCTCTTCAGTCATGAATTCGATTTCGAGGATGTCAGGGGCCAGGAAAATGTCAAGCGGGCCATGGAAATTGCCGCGGCCGGCGGGCATAACCTGATCATGATCGGGCCGCCTGGTTCCGGCAAGACCATGCTTGCCAAGCGGTTGTCCACAATCCTGCCGGCTCTCAATTTTCAGGAGTCTCTGGAAACCTCCAAAGTCTACAGTGTGATGGGTCTCATGCCCAAGGAGCGGGGCCTGATATCTTTCCGCCCGTTCAGGTCACCCCATCACACCATATCGGACGCGGGACTCATTGGTGGAGGTAAGAATCCGAAGCCCGGAGAGGTGAGCCTGGCACATAACGGCGTGCTCTTCCTCGATGAGTTGCCGGAATTCAGAAAAAACGTTCTGGAAGTCCTGCGACAGCCCATGGAAGACGGACAGGTGACCATCGCCAGGGCAAATTCAACAGTCACATACCCTTCGAGTTTCATGCTTGTGGCCGCCATGAATCCATGCCCCTGCGGTTTCCTGGGAGACCCCAAACGCGAGTGTGCCTGTTCGCTAGCTCAGATAAGGAGATATCGAACCAAGATTTCCGGACCTCTCATGGATCGTATCGACTTGCACCTTGAGGTCCCGGCAGTTCCCTACAAGGATCTCGCATCAAAAAATGACGGAACATCCTCGAAGGAAATTCTTGAAAGGGTCATGGGGGCACGAAAGCTCCAGGCCGAGCGTTTCCACAGTTCAAGAATCCATACCAATGCCTCCATGAACAGCAGGCAGATCAAACGGTTTTGCAGGATCAATGAGACTTCAGGCTCACTTCTTGAAAAAGCCATGGACCGGTTTGGCCTGAGCGCAAGGGCCCATGCACGCATCTTAAAGATTGCCAGGACCATTGCCGATCTGGAGAAATGCGAGGAAATCACCGAGACCCATGTGGCCGAGGCGATTCAGTACAGAACCCTCGATCGGAGAAAAGTGCATTGAAATCCTTCCTGAAAATTCTAATTTGGTTTTTTTCTTCAGTCGCTTTTCTGGGCCTGTGTACGGCTGGGATTTTCTGGTATCTGTGGTCGAGCAACCTTCCTTATATCGGTTCACTCAGAGAATACCATCCATCCATCGTCACGGAGATACTGAGCGAAGACGGCGAGGTGATTGGCCGATTCTGGGATGAAAAGAGATTCCTGGTGCCCCTGGATGATCTTCCGGAATACTTGGTTCACGCCTTCGTGGCTGCTGAGGATTCCCGCTTTTATGAGCACGAGGGACTTGATTTCCAAGGCATTATTCGTGCCTTTATCAAGAACTTGAAGGCGGGAAAGATCGAGCAGGGCGGGAGTACCATTACCCAACAGGTCACCAGGTCTTTGCTTCTCAAGAACACGAAGAGGACCTATCGAAGAAAGGCCAGAGAAGCCATATTGTCCATGCAGATCGAAAGGAACTTTTCAAAAGAGCGCATCATCTACCTCTATCTCAACCAGATCTACCTTGGGCAGGGCGCTTACGGTGTAGAAGCGGCCGCACGAACCTATTTCGGCAAGCCCGCCAAGGACCTGGATCTGGCGGAATCAGCACTCCTCGCCGGGTTGCCCCAAGCGCCTTCAAGGTACTCTCCCCTGCAACATTTTGAAAAGGCCAAGGGCAGGCAGCACTATGTCCTGAAAAGAATGCTCGAGGCCGGTTACATCACGGACCAACAAATGCGGAAGGCCCTCGAGGAACCGCTGTCTCTCAGAGAAGAGCAGGAAAATACCTTCAAGAGGGCACCCTTCTTTTCTGAGTATATTAGAAAGTACCTCCTCGCGAAATACGGCCGAGATGTTCTCTACCATGGGGGCCTCAGGGTCTATACGACCCTGAACCTGAAAATGCAGACAATCGCCAGGAAGGCCCTCAACAAAGGCCTGATTGAACTGGACCACAGGGAAGGGTACCGGGGGCCACTCAGACGGTTAAAGAGTGATGAGGGGATCGCTTCATTCCTTGAAAAAGCGGAAGTCCAACGCGCTGAAAGGCCTCTTTCGCCAGGCAGCCAGGTGGAAGCATTGGTGGAAAAAGTTGATGATGAGCTTGGGGAGACTCATGTCAGGATCGGCCGGCTGAAAGGTTTGTTGCCCCTCTCTTTCATGAAGTGGGCGAGAAAGCCCGACCCGAAGGTGCCTTACTACGCCGTGAAGGTAAAAAAACCGTCCAGGGTGCTTCATGCGGGAGATGTCATTCTTGTCCGCCTTGAGCGGGAGGGAGATCCTCCTTATGCCTGGGTGGTATCTCTCGCCCAGGAGCCGGAGGCGCAGAGCGGACTGATTTGCATGGACCCCGCAACAGGGAGAATTAAGAGCCTGGTGGGTGGAAGGGACTTTTATATCAGCCAATTCAACCGTGCCATTCAGTCGCGCCGTCAGCCGGGATCCGCCTTCAAGCCCCTCATTTATGCTGCAGCACTCGATCACGGCATGAATCCCGCCCAGTTGATTCTGGATGCACCCTACATCGGTATCAAGGCGGGCCCCGACGAAGAAGACTGGAAACCAAAGAACTATAAGGAGAAGTTTTTCGGACCGACACTTTTCAGGACGGCACTGGCCAAATCCCGCAATGTCATCACGGTAAAGATACTGAAAAAAATCGGTGTTTACTATGCCATTCAATACGCCCGGAAGTTGGGAATAGAGTCGGAATTAAGCCCGGATCTTTCCCTCGCCCTTGGCTCATCCGGCGTTTCACTGATAGAACTTACACGCGCCTATGGAGTCTTTGCAAATGGCGGCAATCTTGTCGCTTCCCAGTTTATTGACAGGATCGTGGACCGGAACGGTCAAAACATAGAGGAAAACGAACCGCAAGCGAGGGCAGTCATCTCCCCTGATACGGCGTACATTATGACCGATCTTCTACAGGCTGTCGTTCAGGAGGGCACGGGATGGCGTGTCAAGGCATTGAAAAGGCCTGCGGCAGGAAAAACGGGAACAACGAATGATTTGAGAGACGCCTGGTTTATGGGTTATACGCCCGGGCTGGTCACAGGGGTGTGGGTTGGGTATGATGACAGGCGATCCATGGGCAAAGGGGAGACAGGCTCACGGGCGGCCAGTCCAATCTGGCTCTCATTCATGTCCCAGGTCCTTAAGGACAAGTCTGTGAATGATTTTGTGGTCCCAGACGAAATCGTATTTGCCAAGATAGACGCCAAGACAGGCCTTCTGGCCAGTCCTTATTCAAAAGAGACGTTGTTCCAAGCCTTCAAGGCTGGGACCGAGCCTACGACCTACTCACCTGCACCCTCGTCTCCAAAATCTAAGCAGTTCCTGCAATTTGACATGGATTTCGCGCAGTAATGGATCGCTTTTCTTCAGCAAGGAATCCATAGCCCCTCCCTTGAGCAATGCGATTGTCTGCAGATATGAAATAAGATGCGACAGTGAGGGACACGGGGATCTTTTTTCAGGACACGAAAACGCATCTTTGCTTGGAGATCGCATACTGATGAAGCAGGCGGTCGGCGCGCTTGCGGGGACTTCACTGAACAGGAAAGGGTTACTCAGGAAGCAGAAA
>CAYOIU010000011.1:0-27122 GCA_964404085.1 uncultured Desulfobacteraceae bacterium
AGTCTGTGTCGTGGTGGAATCTATCTTTTGTTCCCCGGTGGCGAGGGCCTCGCGTTCATGGTTCGAATAGGGATGCACGGCCAAGGATTACCCCTGAAATGCAAGAATCTGATCCAGTCTCCTCCTCATTTTTTCCTCATATTCCAAGCTATAAAACATCTAAGACCATCCAGCAGGAACGACCTTTACTGCACTTCCGTTTCCCTCGACTCTCGGAAGACTCAGAACTCGTCCACGGGGTTTTCACTCGAAACGGGGGAGTGAGTCGCGAACCTTATGCCAGCCTTAACGTGAGTTCCACAGTGGGTGACTCTCCGGAACCCGTCAAAGAGAATCTCAAGAGGGTACGGACTGCCCTGGAAGCGGAGTCATTACAGCAGGTGAACCAGGTCCACGGGGACCGGATCACGGTTCTCGAAAAAGAAGGGAACCCGGGTCATCATGCAATGCCTTCGGCCGATGTCATCATGACCCGGATTCCGGGGCAGGGTCTCATGGTGAAGCTGGCGGATTGCCAGGGCGTGATCCTCTATGATCCCGAGAAAAAGGCGGTGGCCGTGGTGCACTGCGGGTGGCGGGGAAACGTCGGCAATGTCCTCGGAAAAGCCGTTCAATCCATGGTGAAGGTCTTCGACTCCAGACCGGCGGCCATCCTGGCAGCCATCGGGCCGTCCCTGGGACCCTGCTGTGGGGAGTTTGTCGGGCACGAGACCCTTTTCCCGGATAGCTTCCGCCGGTTTCAGGTTCGGGAGAACACCTTCGATCTGTGGGCAGTCAGTTGCTGGCAGCTGATGGAGGCCGGCATCCGGAAAGACCATGTGGAGATATCAGGCATCTGCACCCGCTGCAGAACAGACCTCTTTTTTTCCTACAGGAAAGAAGGGAAAACCGGGAGGTTCGCCGTTGCGGCCATGATCCGAAAGCCGTGAAAAAGGCCGATACGCTTGAAGCCTTTCGTAGTTGCCTTACACCCTACGCCTCACCCCTTACCCCTTACCCCTCAACCCCTTACGCCTTATGCCTTATGCCTTAAGCCTTACCCCTCACCCTCCAGCGCCTCGAAAAAGGCCTCCAGACGGGTCCGGGCCTGTTCTTCCGAATAGACCCTTGAATCGGTCATATCCGCTTCTATGACGACAGAATGGATACCCAGTCTTTCGGCCAGCAGTCGCTTGAGATCGTACTGCCCCACGGAATAGGGCTTGCAACTCCGGTCCGAGTGGACCACAAGACCGTCCACCTGGTAGTCTTTGATCATCCGTTCCATCAGATTGAGCCTGTGATTCAGATTGTTGTTGAGGATGACCAGGCTGTAGGCCCTGGCCATGGACTCGAACGGGGACCCCTCGTCGAGATAGTGGATGGTCTCGGCCCAGGCATTGGTGTAGGTGGCCGTCACGAAATTGAATCCCTTTTCTGCAAAGAGATGGGACCAGTCCCGGAGCTTGAACCACACGGCAATGTTGTCCCACATGAGGCGTTTTCGTTCGTTGGTGATGGCGCCGATACCCGATTTGACCCTTTCCCTCAGCTCATCCAGAAGGATATCATAATATTCCATGGAAACGGGAAGCCCCCTGAGGGAGACAATCGGGGCCAGGTGCACAAAGGCGTCGAAGATGCTCATGGGTGCGGGGCGGGTTTTCATGGTCCCAAGGACCTCGCCCCATCGGATGGAGGATTCCCTGGCAAGGGAGATAGTCTTTTGGAAACGGTTTTCCGAGAATTTCCGGCCGGAAATGCGCTCCAGTTCGGGAATCATCTCCTCGAACTGGCTGACCATGTATTGGATGTCACGATCCCTGATCTCCTCGAAGTTATAAGGCGTGTCGAAGAGAATAAGGGGAATGTTCCAGTAGTGGGAAAGGGCCTTGAACCAGTAGAGCACGGTCTGGCAGATATTGTTCGAGCAATAAAGGAGGTCGGGTCTGGGGAGATGGCCTGCCGGGGTCTTGCCGGAGAAGGTGTGTCCCAGGTCGATGCGCGCATAAGAACAGAGATCCGGATGGTAGCCCCTGGCTTCCGCCTCGGAACAGATCTCCGGCCCCATCATCCGGGCACCGCAGAGTGCCCCGTGGTTTTCGGGGTAGACCGTGTAGAAATCGAAGACCCTCAGGAGTTCCACGGGGGCTCCAGAGGTCACCCAGGCGACGGGTTTCGCCCCGGGCGCATATCGTGAGAGATAGTAGTGCCTGGTCATGATTTCCCGCAAGCGTCCTGAGCACTTGAGCGGTGGCCCCAGGTAGGGGCTGGGTTTTCTCACCCGCCGTTTTTTGCGCCGTTTCTGTAACCAGAGGAGGGCAGGGGCGCCCACATCTTTCATCACCTGGTATTGGGCCGAACGATATAGGGACATAAGCTACCTCGGGGTTTTATAGTTGTGGAGTGTTTCAATCGCTTAAATACATTGCTCCCAGTTCAGGCAATCGGGCGAACCGGCAAACGGACCAACGGACCAATCCCGCCTATATTTGGCGGGACTAACCCAACGTTTCAATAAAGGCCTCCACCCTGGTGGTCATTTGCCCGGAAAGACCCTGGTTCAATTCCGTGTCCAGGATCAGGGAGGGAATACCTCGTTTCTTGAGGGCCTCCTGAAGATTGGGCACATCAAACCACTCGGGTTCGCAAAATTTCACCACATTGAAGATGACCCCCTTTGCCCCTGTGGCATCGATCATCTTAAACAGATAATCCCTTCGCCGCTCGATGGAAGAACCCCTGGTTGAACAGGGCGGCATGGCGAAATAAGACTCAGTAAGCTGTTCAAACGGGTCCTTGAAATCATTCCCGGGGACAAGGAGACGACGGCTGCCGTTCAGGAAATCGTCATAGGCCACCAAGACATCCAGGTCGTCCAGCAGGGTCAGGAGTTCCGGGGGATTGGCCAGGACACCGCTCAAAATGACCGGCGTCAGGGGTTTGTCGGGTTTTCCCCTGTCCTGTTTCAGAGGGGCCTCCAGCCGCGGGATCCAGTCATCAGGGAAAAGATACTCACCCTGCCGGATGAGTCCATAGAAATCCCTGTTGTTCAGGAGCAACCGGTCCTGCGACCTGAGATGATAGAGGTCCTCGACCAGACGCGAAATATGCTGCCCCTGCTGCACACGCTCTTTCAACGCATTCATATCCAAAGGGCCGAAATGATCAGCCAGGGCGCCGGCCAGGTCTTTCAACTGCTGGCAATAGAAGTCCCTGGCAGAACCGCCATAGGGGGCCTTGGGATGATAGAAAAAATAGCAGGGTTTGTCCGCCTTGATGTAGTCAAAGATGACCGAGGCCATGTTTTGAATGGAGTCACAGGTGTGGGGAAAGAGGAACCCGTCCAGAAACGTGCACTTTCCCTGGAGAATCAATTCCAGGCCCAGTTGAACTACTGAACAGATATAGGATTGCAGGTGAGCGCTCGCAGAAGTGATCTGGAGCGGAGGGTCCCAGATCTCTGCGGGCACAATATTCAGGGCCCAGAGGAGTTCTTTCGGGTACTGGGCCGGGAAGATCCCCATGAGATGTCTTCCCTGCTTCTTCTGCAACAACAGGTATTCTTTTCGCGTCATAACGTTCCTCTGTATTGAGCGATTAGCTCTTAGCTGTTAGCGATTAGTTTTTCGCCTTTAACCTTTGGCCTTTGACCTTTAGCCTTTGACCTTTAACCTTTAACCTTTGACCTTTAACCTTTAGCCTCAAGCCTTTAGCCTTATGCCTTTCCCATTTCATACATGTCCAGCCACCTCTGTCTTTTCCGTGAATACCAGACCACCTGGTGCATCTCCTTGTCGGTCTCCCGGATGATTTCACCCTGGAGATCCTGTCCCCCGTAACGGAGTCCTCCGACAAAATGATCTTCTCCGATGCCGATGCCGCTCAGGTCGGTGATCAGAATTTCAAGGGCCTCCTCACGAAAACCGGCAATGGGTGGAAGGGAAAATACCATCGTTCCTTTTGCCCACGACCCGGAAGAAACAGCAATATACCCATCCTGCGGGGAAGGGATGGATGGCGGTTCCAACCATTTCTGCTTCAGGCGATCGATCATGGAAAGGGGGTGGGGTGAGCTGAGGGTAGGTTCAAACGGGACATATTCAAGGATGATCCGCCCGCCCTTTTCCAGAATGATTTCAAACAGGCCAAGCCCTTCCTTTCCGGAGCCAAAGCCCTTCAAATGAACAAACTGGTTGATCCGGCGGTAATCCGTCCAAGAGAAGTTCTGCACAGCAAAGATATCGTGCATGACGTCATTTTGTCCGTACCACAACTGCTTGATTTCTTCGGGGCTTACGTAATGGGGGCACCGCTTGATCACCCATGAGGGAATCTCTGCGGCGTTCCTGTTCCCCAGGAGATAGCGGGTAAAGGCCTGCTTGCAGCCAACCGGGATCTCACCACAGAACACCTCGCTCACATAACCGCTTACTTTTATCTGAATATCATTGATGTCCAAAGTATTTCAAAAACGATTTCCACATTGGTGAACTTGCGGATTATCCGGATAACTCCTGCCTTCTATTAACACGGCCAGGGGAGATTGCTCAAGGGGATTCTTCCTGCGCGGCCTTTGGTCGCATGGATCTCCTGTTGCGCAAGCCCGGGTTTTTGTGTAAAGATACCCATGGCGCCAATAGGACGATATTGAAAATCAAAGGCTTTCGACACATGACTATTGTTGAACACACCGCTGAAGTCCTGTCAAATGACGAGGTAGCACCGGACACCTTCGTGATGGGATTGAGATCTCCCGAGATTGTGGCCCGGACCGCGCCGGGTCAGTTTGTTATGGTGCGGGTGGGCCAAGGGAACGACCCGTTGCTGAGACGGCCCTTTTCCATCTGCAGCACCAGGGACGGGGACACCCTGCTCCTCCTCTACCGCGTGGTGGGAAAGGGAACCCGTATCCTGGCGGAGACGGGAACCGGCAGACAGCTCTCACTTATGGGCCCCCTCGGCCGAGGATTCAGGGTGCCAGGTAATGACCAATTCTCCCTCCTCGTGGCCGGCGGCATGGGCCTGGCGCCACTGGTATTTCTCGCAGGGCTTGCGGGGGAGGGCCGCTACACATTGCTGACGGGCTATGGAACCGCCGCTGAAATCATCTCGTTGGAACAAATCGGTGCAGAGGGGCTTGAGGTGTCCATAGCCACGGAGGATGGCTCGGCAGGACATCAGGGGCTCGTCACGGACCTCCTCGAGAATGCCCTCACCGGAACCGGCATCAAAAAGGTATACGGTTGCGGACCCGTGGCCATGCTCAGGAAAGTGGCCGCCCTCTGCCTTGAAAAGGGAGTGGACTGCCAGGTCTCCCTTGAATCGGCCATGGCCTGCGGTCTGGGGGCCTGCCAGGGGTGCGCCGTGAAGGGTGCGCCCGAGGGAGATCGGACCTATCTGCATGTGTGCGAGGACGGCCCTGTTTTCGAGGCAACCGCCATTGACTGGGAGGCACGATGAACGAACCGGATCTCAAAGTCACCCTGGGTCCCCTGGAACTCAAGAACCCGGTCATCGCCGCTTCAGGGACCTTCGGCTACGGCCGGGAATACGCGGAACTGGTGGACCCCAATCTGCTCGGCGGCATCGTTGTCAAGGGGCTTTCCCTGAAGCCCCGTCTAGGGAACAAACCACCGAGAATTGTCGAAACCCCTGCGGGAATGCTGAACGCCATAGGCCTGGCCAACATCGGGGTTGAAGCGTTCTTAAAGGAAAAACTTCCGTGGCTCAGGACCCTTGACACGGCCGTCATGGTGAACATCTATGGGCACAGCCTGGAAGAATACGGGGCCGTGGCCGCGGCGCTTAAGGGCGCCGAAGGGATTGCCGCACTGGAAGTCAACATCTCCTGCCCCAACGTGGATCAGGGCGGCATGGCATTCGGAACGGACCCGACCGTCTCCGCTGAGGTCACTGAAACCGTCCTTAAAAACACGGACAAACCCGTGATCGTGAAACTGACGCCCAATGTGACGGACATCTGCGTTGTGGCACGGGCCGTGGAGAATGCCGGCGCCCATGCGATCTCACTCATCAACACCCTCACGGGAATGGCCATCGACACAGAGACCGGGCGGCCCGTTCTGGCCAACGTCTCGGGCGGGCTCTCCGGCCCGGCTATCCGCCCGGTGGCCCTTTACATGGTCTATAGGGTCGTCCGGGCGGTGAAGATCCCTGTGATCGGTCTGGGTGGCATCATGGAGCCCGATGACGCCCTCCAGTTCCTCATGGCGGGGGCAAGGGCAATACAGGTTGGGACGGCCAACTTTGTGAATCCCCGGGCCACCCTCGAGATCATAGAAGGCCTCAGACAGCACTGTATTAATAACGATTTGGGACGAATAGAAGAACTCATTGGCGCACTCAGTGCGCAGGCGCAAGGCGTAAGATCTGACTCTGAACGTTGAACCCGGAACCTGTGAACGGTCCCAAGAAAGGAAATTGAATGATGGCGGCACAAAAAAAGTTGACAAAAAAAGAGATCAAGGATCTGAGCGAAAAACTCACCTACACCCCGCGTCTCGTGTGGGATGAAATCAGTGAGGCGGAAAAAAGGAAGGTATTCGCCTTTGCCGAGGACTTCAAAACGTTCCTGGACCGAGCCAAGACAGAGCGGGAGGCGGTGTCCAGTATCCACGAGATGGCCGAAAGTGCCGGATTTTCAGGGCCATCAAAAAAGAAGTCTTCCGGTCCTTTCATCCGTATCTTTCACAACAAGGCCATCGCCCTCGTCAGACCGGGGAAGGGGCCGCTCAAAGACGGCGTCCGTCTCATTATATCCCATATCGATGCGCCCCGCCTGGACCTGAAGCAGAGGCCCCTTTACGAGGACGTCGACCTGGCTTTTCTGAAAACCCATTACTACGGCGGGATCAAGAAGTTCCAGTGGCTGTCTCGTCCCCTGGCCATTCATGGCCGCATCATGAAAAAAGACGGCGGATCGATGGATCTCTCACTGGGGGAGAGTGAGAAAGATCCTGTATTCACGGTTCTGGATCTGCTTCCCCACCTGGCCCAAAAGGCTCAGTATGAAAAAAAACTAGGAGAGGCCATCGTGGGAGAGAAACTCAACCTCATTGTGGGGGGCATCCCCCTCGGGGACAAGGACACGAAAGAACGTTTCAAGCTTGCGGTCCTTCAGCATCTGAACGCAACCTACGGTCTGGAGGAAGAAGACCTTATCAGTGCAGAACTGGAGGTGGTGCCCGCGGGCAGGGCAAGAGACGTGGGATTTGACAGGTCCATGGTTGGGGCCTACGGCCAGGACGATCGGATTTCCGCGTACACGAGCCTCCGGGCCGTACTGGATATGAAACCGGCCGCCAGGACGGCCTTGACCCTGTTCGTGGATAAGGAGGAGGTGGGGAGCGACGGGGCGACCGGGGCCAAGTCCCGGTTCATAGAATCGGTCGTCGGGGACCTGATGAAGGAGATGGGTGAAGCCCCCAGCGCCTTGGAGGTGGGCCGGATCCTGGCCAAGTCCCAGGCCCTTTCAGCGGATGTGAACGGTGCACTTGATCCGGACTACCAGGACGTCCACGAAAAGCAGAACGCGGCGCGGCTGGGCTACGGGATCTGCGTAACGAAATTCACCGGGCACGGTGGGAAGTACAATGCCAATGATGCGGACGCGGAATACGTGGGCTGGCTGAGACGGCTTTTCAACCGGAAAAAAGTGACGTGGCAGACCGGGGAACTGGGCAAGGTGGACGAAGGGGGAGGCGGGACCGTGGCCAAGTTTCTGGCCCCTTACGGCATGGATATCGTCGACTGCGGCCCGGCTGTCCTGTCCATGCATTCGCCTTTCGAGGTTTCCCACAAGGGGGATCTCTTCATGACCTACAAAGGGTTCACAGCCTTTCTTGAGGCGGAAAATTGAACAAAAGGTCCTATTCCTCTCTAAACCAGTTCGCATTGGATCACAACCGGTCGGCCGGTTTTCCATCAAGATCCTTGATCCCTTGTGTGCTTACTGCTTTCCTCCGGCGCACTGCTGGATTTCATATCGGGCCGCTCGGGACAAACCCACCTGTTCAAGCAGGTAGGCGCGTTGCTTTCTCAGTCCGGTATCCCCGGGGTCCTTTCCGACAAGGGCGGAAAGTGTTGAGAGGGCGTCATACCAGATTCCTGCAGCTTTGTCTTGAGACCGCCGGGCAGGTCAACGAGTTCTATTGCGCCGGCGGCGAGAACATCTTTTGATCGGTTCTGTGAATCAGGGACCAATGCCACAAACCATCTGTACTGTTTGCCCGGTTCGAGATGTGAACCATAATCGGCGAGGCAGATGGAATGCACACCGGATTTTCTTACGGATCGGATAGGGATTTCAATAAGGGGATATACAGCGTGTTTTTCTATAAGCGTGAATTCCATCGAATAGCTTGTCGGCTTGGATAGGAAGTAGAAGAGGCAGGGCTGTTCGTGGGCAGTGAGACCGACGTGCTCCGGCACGAGGAGGCAAAGATAGGGGAATTCCTCGCCGACGCCACGGGTTCCACCGGCAACACGACCGGCTGGTGCTCCTCTGAGGGGCGGTCTGTAAATGGGCATATTCGCAGGTATGATGGCGTCCCCTCCTTTGAACTTTATTTGAGAATTCCTTTTTTCTTCTTTTTGCACGTTCGAATTCAGATCAGTTGAGGATCCTTTTTTTTGCATTTCTACGGCACTTTTTTCTGGTTTGTTGCCTCCCTGATCCGACGCGACGCCTGACAGGGGCATAAGCAAACCCAGTCCAAGAACCAAAACCCAAGTGGCAGTAATCGTGGTTTTCATGTTTCAACCTCCTCACCTTTAATATCTGGTTTCGGGTATTGCTCTGAAAATATCCGATGAATGGTTATCTTCCTGTTTTTCCCTTTCAGACTCGCCTCAGTCACGCGTTGTGTCGTGAAGCGGTTATCAAGATAATGTAGGGTGCTCTCCCCGATCAGAATCCGCCAGGGGCTGGCTTTTGCGAGGTCCTTATCGTAACTCTCCAACCTTGCGGCGATATTAACGGTGTCTCCCACAGTCGTATATTTCAGACGTTTCAGGCTACCCAAGACACCCGCAACCACTGGACCGGTATAAATCCCAATGCGCGTCCCCCCCGTAGGCAATCCTTTCTTTGACCATTGAGCATTGAGTCGCTCCATTTCTTTCCCCATAGCAATGGCACAGGTAACCGCCCGCACAGCATCCTGTTCTATTTCAGCCTCTGTTTCCCGAGGTACCGGCACACCGAAGTTTGCCTTGATACCATCACCTGCATAGTCATCGACTACGCCGCCATGTTTCATCACCAAGTCGGCCATGGATTCCATGTAGGTATTCAGCCAATCAATGAGTGACTCCGGATCCATGCTTTCAGATATGGACGTAAAGCCTTTGAAATCGGAGAATAATACAGTAACCACCATCTTTTGAGATCGGGGTCTGGCTCCCTGTAGAAACTGATCCCTCCGTTCCCAAATAGATTCTGCCACTTCAGGGGAAACATGTCTAGAAAACAACTGCATGAGGGTTGCCCGTTCCTTCTTTTCCCGGTTTGATATGTAGGCGGTGACCACAGCTGCAGAGATCAACCAGGTCATGGCGGGTGGCACTGAGGGTATCCAAAAACCTTTTAGGAAAGCCATGTATGAGGTGAGCCACAGTACAAGAAGACCTCCAGCCCCAGAAATCGAAAAGAGCCAGGGCGAGCGGGTAAAAAATCCCATGCCCCCGCCAATAAGGCTCCAGAAAAGGATCCACAGGATCTCCTGATTTTGACTTGTTGCCCTTAACGGAGAGCTTTCCCCCATACCGAACCTGATCAACTGGCTTATGATATGTGCGTGTAATAAGATGCCGGGAATCTGCGATTCCGCCCTGATCCCCCGACTGTAAGGGGTATAGAAGAGATCCTTGACACTCTGAGCGGCTACACCTAAAAGCACTATCTTGTCACGCACCGATTCAGGGTCAACTTCCCCGGACAATAGATTTTTCAGGGAATAGGATGGGAAAGAGTTCCATGCATCTCTGAAATCTAGAAAATACTGGTACCCCCGGGCATCCGCACGGACATATCCGCCGTCGCTGGTTTCAAAAGGATATATGGTGGAATGCCCCAACCGCAGATATTGCGGATTTGAATCATCCGGCCTTGCGGTTAAGCCCTCTTTGTGTAAATAGAGAAGAGCCAACAGGAGGTCAAAAGAATAATAGGCCGTTTTGCCGTTATCCAGAAACAACAGACCTTTTCTGACGATGCCGCCCGGGTCCACAACGATATCATTGAAACCGACTTGATTCGTCTTATCCAGTGCTGGGGGTGGGGGAACCCCACCGTTCCCGAATTTCATTACCGCAATCACATTCCGGCTTCCGGACAGGGCGGCATTAAGTTCCTCTGTCCCGGGCGGAACCGGAATATCTCTAAATATATCGAGCCCGATTGCCCTGGGCTTGTACCGGCTGACTATTGTGAGAATTCTGGCAACCGTACTATCCGTCAAAGGCCACCTCTGCTGTTCAAGAATATCCTTTTCTGATATCTCGATCAGAACAATGCGGGGGCTTACGTTCGATACTTCAGGCCTTAGCCTCATAAACCAGTCATACGCTGCAAGCTCAAGGTATTCGATTGCCCCTGATCCACGGATACCGATGATGACAAAGAAGGAAAGGCCGCTTATGATTAGCGTTGCCACTGCCGGTAATCTATATAGCTTCAACAAGAACCTCATGCCGGGGATGAAAGGCTATAGCCAGTTATTGATTAGCAGGAAAGGAGACCAGTATCCAGGATGCTCGTAGCGCGCGTCACGAAGCAATTTCAATTGTGCCTGCTGAAGGGCCACGGCCCTGGAAATCGAAGGTTTTCCTATTTCCCGGTAAAATTCTTCAACCAGTATGGACGTTGCCAAATCATTAATATGCCACAACGTCGCCAAGGCACTTCTGGCACCAGCCTTAATGGCTAATCCGGCGATGCCGAGCGCCGCAAGGTCGTCACCCACTGCGGTTTCACAAGCACTCAGAGTCAGTAGGTCCAAAGGTTCTTTACGAAATTGCAAAAGGCCTACGTACTCATCAAGCTTGTTCATGGTGAGCTTATCATCGAAGGTCAGGATGAAAGTCTTATCCACATCGCTTTGAAACTTGCCGTGTGAGGCAATATGCAAAATGTTGAACGCTTCATCCCTCAAGGCCTTCTGCACTTTCGAGAGAAGAAAATCCTGGTTGACCAAAGATTCGCACTCATAAAGGTCTCTGATAACCTTCAATTCCGGCTCTACGTAGGGCAAAGGGGGGAATCCTTGAACGGGTTGGGTCAGCCCTGCTGCAAGCACCTTTATGTGTTCTCTATCAATGGGACTTGGGTCAGTTAAATTCAAACCAGGAGTGATCGCTGTAGCATATTTGTCGATCAAGAACCGCTTACCATCATGGAGGGCGGCCACAGGGATGGTGCGGAGGGAACCGCCGGGGACGAAAACCAGGGTATCCACTGAATTGGATGACAGATCGGGTTCCATTGGGCGGATCAAGTTGTCATAAAGCCTTTGGGCGTGGGGGAGGAATTCCCATGTGGTCCTTTTCTCAAGTTTTGTGCGAAACTCTCTGATTTCCTTGGTCATTTCATCCTTCCCCACCTTCACCGAAAATCGCTTCAACCCGGATGGCAGACTCACCAGCAATTCAGTGCGATCTTTGAGCAATATGGGATAGACAACTGCGGTTGTCCTGGAAATCGTATCAAGCCTTACAGTTTTGGACCGAGCTGCATCCACGCAGTCATCATTGAAATAATTCCGTAATTCGTAAACCCGCAGCAATTCAACGATGTCACGGGCTTCCATGAGGAGAGCCTCACATTCTTCGTGATTTTCAGTCGTAGCACTGCGTTGTAATAGCAGATTTACCAACTCAAAACAGATGTATCCTGCGGTCTTGCGAAATGAAGACTGAGGATTGCCATAACACCTGTCCATTTCTTGACGTGTGGATTGAAGTGTGTAGACGGAACGTCTGTAGGCTGAAATGGCGTTATCAATTTTCCCGAGTCGCTTGAACAGTCGACCTGTTTGCCACTGCCAGCGGTAAAGAGATTCAGGCGCGCTCGCCTGTTGGGCTGCGAAGATCGCTCTCCGTGTCAGCTGCAGTGCATCTTGATACTGGTGCTCGTCTTCATAAAGTTTCCCCAAATATCCCTGGGCGTAGGAAGCGGCACGGTTGTCGTTGATTCTTTCGGCAACGTCAACGGCTTCATTGAACGCCCCGTAAGCCAAAACGAAAAGTTCACTTTTCAGCCCGGGGAAATGGTTGCGAAGCTCGGAATAGGAAATACCGATACTGGTCAGACCATAGGCCTTGTCATGGGAATCCTGCATCTGGCGCCCTTCATCCAAAGCCTGGTCCAGCAAGACCTTGGTTTTGTCATACAGCCCAAGCTGCATGGCCGCCCTTGCATGATTGATAAGAGCTGTTGCCGACAGGGAATGGGTTTTGCTCTTTCCTGTAAGTTCCAGGCTTTCCTTGTAATACGCAACGGCTTCGCCAAATTTCTTCTGGGATGCATAGAGATTTCCCAGATTATTCAGAATTGCGGCGGATAGCTCATCATCGCCCAGTTCCCTTGAGATCTTGATTGCCTCATCCATGTAGTGCTGCGCCAGATCCAATTCTCCGAAAATGAGATGCACATTGCCAAAATGGCCAAGGACTGAAGCCAATTGATGTCGATCGCCTGTTTTTTCAGCCAGTTCGCGGGCTGCCTCCAGGGTTTCAATCGACTTATGAAGCTGTCCAATGGCCTGATAGGCCTGGGAGAGTTTATCGAGCACATGGCACTGTTCTCTTCTTTTTTCCTCTCTCTCATACGACTTCACGGCCTCTATCCAGTTGGAAATAGCCTCTTCAAAATGGCCGTTTCGCCAGTAAGCAGACCCTTGATCATCATATTTATTCGACGATTTTTCCATTGAAGAAGAAATGGATTTCTCCACCTTCACCTCTGGAACTTGTTTTGGTAATGAGCAACCAGAAAAGCTTACCCAGAGAAAAAGAGACAACGAAAAAAATCGCAGGAAGGATAAAAGAGAGAAATACATATGTCTTTTTTGGTAAAGTTGAAAAAACCATGCAGTTAAGGCCATTTCTCTATCCCCTCTTTGTTTCTATTCCTTCCGGAATAAGACGGCCAAGGCTTGCTTGCGGCAATAAAAGCATATCAAAATCCTGCAATAACAATCTGAAAGTGAATCCCATCGTCTTGGAGATTGTCTTCTGGTGTGTCCACGTCTTTCAAGGGGTATCCCCAATAGATTTCCAATCGGGGCCTTAGTTCAAAAGGAGATTTCATCAATGTGGCTTCCCATCTCAGTCCAAGACCGATACTCGCGATGGTCTCAGGTGAAGGATTGTGGACATCTTCGTTCCACACTCTCCCGAAATCCACAAATGGTGTCAGTTGGAGGTAATCGGCCCATCGTTTGTTCCTGACCAATGGAATACGGGATTCCAGAGACGCGATGAGGCCCTGGTCCCTCACCAGTTGATTCTCGCGATAACCCCTTACACTGTATCGGCCTCCCACAGCAAACTGTTCAAGGGGCAAAAGGGGATCGGTTGCAAGTTGCAGATCGGTTCGAAATATCATCTGAACATCCCACGGACCCAGAACTCTTGCCCATTGAAACTGGCCCAGCCACGAAAAAAACCTTCCATCCGGGATATTGGCTGTATGATTCGTGGCCCCCAGCGCATCGATACCAAAACTGAATCGCGATCTGGCTGCGATCACCTGTCTCCGGGTGCGATAGGTCCATTCCTGGGAGAAGCGCAGGGCGGTCACGGTGGATTCCCCGTCCTCTGCGCCCGGGGAAAATGAAAACGGTTCTCCCAGCAAAGAGGTCTTGTTCCAGAGCCGTTCCCCTGTCAGGGACATCGCGAATTCCTGGTTGAGGGTCCGGTAGAAAGGCTGCCTCAGGGTGAGTTGATAGATATCCGACTCACTTTCTATGTCCAGGGGTTCGAAGGGCTCTTCCACAACATCAAAGTCATTCCGCCTATACCGCATGGTTAAACTTGTATCCCGAGCCGTGAAAGGCAGGGAATACCAGGCGTCTATTTGGGGATTGACCCCTTCTGAACGACCATAACTCAAACTCAGGATATCCCCTCGGCCTGTCAGATTCTGGTGAGCGACAGTCAGCCACCCCCTTTCGGCTCCAACCGTTGGGGACTGATAGTTATCGAACCCCACCTGGACTTTCACTGGACGGTTTTCATCAACACGAACCTTTAACACGCTCTCACCTGGTTTCACACCTGGTTTGAGTTCAGCATGAACACGTTTAATGAGGTCGTTTTGCTGGAGCAATTGAAGACGCTGTTGCAGCGGCCTGATATTCATGGGTGTTTCAGGTCCAAGGGTCAGCCTGTCCGCTATGAAACGGTCTGAGAACCACTTGTTATTTTCCACTTCAATATGTGTCAGCCTGCCTTCAATAACTTGCAGTCTGATGACGCCATTGACAATGGTCTGGTTGGGGATGATTGCGCCTGAATTGATATAGCCCTCATTGATGTAATGGAGGGTCAATTCCTGCCGAAGGGCCTCAATATCTTCGCTGGTAAGCTCTTTGTTTACGTAGGCTTTAGTGATTTCAGATAGTTCGTCACCGGTAAATACTGTGTTGCCGGTTATGATGATTTGTCGGATAAATACCTTTGTGAGGGGCACCCCTTTTTCCAATTCTTTTTTCCGAGACGTGGGGGACGGTAGGACCAGTTCAGGAGGAGGGCCTTTCCGTTTTTCTTCGAGATCGGGGAGTCTTTTCTCCTCGCTTTCCCAGATGGGCTTGCCGCCGGGGACTTGTTGTGCAAGGACGGGACTGCCAGACACGGACGGAAAGAAGATTCCCAAAACCAAAAACGACAAGACGATTTTAGACCTTGACCGGATACCGCCTTGATTTCTCGAAAACCTGTTGCATCGCATCCCGTATTCCTTTCATATTTGGTCAAGTGATCGAGAACCCTATTATTGCAGAGGCAGAGGGCTCGGCAGCACACCATCGGGTTCAAGGGGCAGAGCATCACGCCCTCCCACCACAAAGCTGCTGTATTTCCCTTTCTGAATTCTTGCCATGCAAGGCTCGCGGAGAAGGGCGATCACACTTCTGAAGTCTTTGGGCAGGGGGGCAATGGTGCCGCTTACACTGGTTATGGGTGCGCGAATATCCACTCTTCCATCGATCCCTAGGGCCGACGATGCATCCACGATGCTGTTCGGATCAGCCAGAAATACGTCTGAAATGATATCGATATTCCCCCCACGTCCTTCAAAGGCGTTGGCGATGATTCGGCTGTTGTTCAGGACAACGTACTCGGGGTCGATGCTGATGTTGCCGCCGACGGTGGCAGGGCCACCTCCCACGCTGGCCGTGATCTCACTGTCCACAAGGTGGACCATGTATCCGGTATCCACCTTGATATTGCCCCCGTCCGCCTGTTTGGCTTCCGTGGTCACGGCACTGTTTCGCATGAGAAAAGAGTCGGCAGCCCCGAGGTAGATGTCGCCTGCGTTTCCTTCCCCGGAGCTTTCAGCGGAGACAAGGGAATTGTTGAGGAGTTGCATGTTCAGGGAAGAGATGGTGATATCCCCCCCTTTGGCCTGTTCGGCAGAGGTCCTGACGGAACTACTGTCGCTGTGGAAGGTTTCTTGAGCGGTCATGGAGATATTGCCGGCATTGCCTGCGCCATAGCTCTTTGCGGAAACAAGGGCGTTGTTGAGCAGTTGCATGTTCCGGCCCGAAATGTCAATCGTACCCCCTTGAGCTTGTTGGGCTTCCGTGGTGACAGAACTGTTCCGCATGAGAAAAGATTCTGTGGCCCCTAGAGAGATGTCCCCTGCATTACCCTCCCCTGAGCTTTCGGCGGAGACCAAGGTTCCATTATCCAGTAACATTTCCCTCGAAGTGATTGCAATATCGCCACCCTTTGCTTGCTCCGCGGCCGTGCTTACGGAGCTATTATCACAGTAGAAATTATCCGTGGTCGAAATGGAAATGGTTCCGCCATCGCCTAAGCCCGTGCTCGATGCGGAAACCAGGGAGCCGGTTGAAAGCGTGAGTTTATCTCCTTGAAGCTGAATATCACCCCCTGCACCCGGTCCAGACGAAGATGTGTTGATTTCACCCCCGTCGGCCACAACAAGTGAAGGTGAAATGACCGTCAGACTTCCCGCGTTTCCAGCATCACTCGCTGTGCTGAAGAACCCGCTGCTCTTTTCGTGACCCATCCCAGAGATAGAAACAGATTCAGTGGCGAAAACCGTTACACCTCCTGCCTGCCCGGTACCATAGCTGGAACTGGAAATCTCAGCCCCAGAAGCGAGTTTCAATTTGGTAGCTTCCAATTCAATCTCACCGCCATCGCCGGCCCCTAATGTTTGAGTGGTAATGAGACCTCTGTCTTTCAACTCGATGTTTTCAACATGAAGAGATACTGTGCCTGCGTCCCCGCTGCCGTCTAGAGTCCCATTTGTAGTGGCAAGTATACCAGCGCGGAATTCTCCAGAGTTGATGCCACCGATCACTAGACTCGCGGCACGCAAATCTATTTGTCCTCCGTCTCCTGAACCGAAAGCCGAGGAGTCTATTGCTGCTCCGTCTGCCACTTGCAGGTTATCGGTTGACACAAATATACTTCCACCCTGTCCGCTGCCTTGAGTTCGTGCAAAGAGACCTGTAGCGATCTGGTCACTGCTGGTGCCGGAAAGAGAAATCCGTTCGGCATCGATATGGATGGAACCGCCGTCACCTATTCCCAATGTACCGCTGGAGATCTGCCCGCCATTTATTACTTCCAAGTTGGATGCCGACAGAAACACATCCCCTGCCTTTCCACCTATTCTTGTGTCAGAATACAATCCAACACCATACTCCGGGTTGTTGCCGCCATCAATGGCTACCTCTTCTGCATTTATTTTGATAGATCCGCCATCACCGGTGCCATAAGTGCTAACGGATATGTCCGCACCATCACTCACCTCTATAGTATCGGATACAATTTGAATATCCCCAGCATTGCCGGTACTTCCAAGGTTGGTTTGGCTCATGATGCGGGCCGCATTATCAGAATCTACGCCCGATACCAGCACGCTTTTCGCCGCTATATCTATGAGCCCAGCATTCCCTGAACTGGATGTGCTTACTGTGATATTGCCGCCATTTATGACCTCCAGACTGTTCGTGGTAATTCCTATGTTCCCACCTTGTGCCTCAGTTTTGGTGCCGGCCGTAAGCATCGCTGACTTGTCAAGCTGTCTGCCGGAGATCAGCACAGAACCCGCATTTATTTGCAGGTCGCCGCTGGCACCAGTACCTAGGGCTCCGACCGAAACTATGGCTCCGTTTTTCACTTCCAGCTCCTGTGCCGCAATTTGAATATCCCCGGCAGCACCGATCGACTCTGATTGGGAAAGTATGCCTGCACGACTGCCCAATTGATTGGTCCCCGATAATAAAACACGGTTGGCAGTAACATCTATGGCACCCCCTGCACCCGAACGCTTTGAGCTGCATGAGATGGCAGCGCCGTCTGTCACCTCCAGGCTATCAGTATTGATCCGTATATCCCCGCCGTCTCCATAGTAACCTCTCGCAAAGAACCCTGTTGCAAATTGTGGGTTGTTGGTGCCTGAGAGGCGAACATGTTCTGCGTCCACTATCAACTCACCACCGGTACCGTAACCGTACGAACTGGTGGAAATTGTTCCACCATCCAGCACTTCCACACTCCCCGAAGTGATATGCACCTGCCCTGCGTTTCCGCCTGTACTACCACGGGCCCGTGCAAATATGGCTGCAGGAGCATTATAGCCATTTATCCCTGAAATAAGCACAGTATCAGCATTTAAGTCCAGGTTTCCAGCATCTCCTGCACCAAAAACGGTGATATCGATTTGAGCACCGTCCCGGACCTCCAAACTGCCCGTTGTCAGCCTTAAATTACCTCCGTGTGCGCTACTGCCGCTTGCTGTGGTGGCGCCCAGACTTGCAGGGCGACTGAAGTTGTCTGTGCTGGACAATTTAATAGTCTCCGCTACTATGCTTAAGTCGCCACTATCACCGGAGCCGTATGCTTTGACAAAAATTTGTCCCCCTTTTTGGAGATTCAGGCTGCCTGTATCTACGTCTATATTTCCACCCTCTCCGGAGCTGTATGCCATAGAATAAACACTGGAATAGTAATCCACTGCCAGATTGTCCGATGTAATTGCTATATTTCCACTGTCACCAGGGCTACCATAACTATATGCTTTTATCGTAGAATATAATTCTGCCGCCAAATTCTTGGTCGCTATTTCGATGTCTCCACCATCTCCTGGGCCGTAATAGGAAAAGGCTTCTATGCTGGAATCCTGGATTTCCAGGCTATCCGACACAATTCGAACATCACCGCTAGCTCCTTGTCCCACTGTAGCCGCCTGTAACAGTGATCCATAGGCTGTAAAATCCCCTTTAAGGTCAATATCAATAGCTACTGCAGCGCCATTGAGATTCCCTAGCGTATTGGAAACAATATATGAACCGTCAGCCATCAAGCGCCCTCCCTTGATCACCACAGTTCCGCCGCTATCCCCGGACGCATCGAGTAACGTACCTTGGGAGAGCGCAATATTACCCAGCTGCTCGAACGAGCCAACTTCCATATTTGGAACCTCATCCGCGGCACTGGTAATAACTTCGCCTGCTGATGCGACGCTTACAATATTGATCCTTCCACTCGGGGCATAAAGATCTGCGCTGGCAAAAACAGATTCATCATCCCCCACAATCACGATATCTCCACCTACCAGAGACAGGGTTTTGCCTTCCGGTACTCGCAGGAAGCTTTCCTGAACATATATGCCGGCGGGGTTGTCGCCAAGGAATCCAAAGGAGGAGGGCGGGTCCACGGTGAGGATACTGTCCTGCGCCGGATCCGCATAGAAGATCCCGTTTTCCCCCAGGCGAAGGAAATCCGCCGTGCTCACATGAAAGGAGCCCTGCACATCCAGGCTCGCATTGGGTCCGAAGAGCATGCCGCTCGGATTGAGCAGGAAAAGGTTCGCGTCAGGAATGGTTGACCTGATGAGCCCGTCAATCCACGACTGGGTCCCGCCCGTCACCCGTCCAATAATGTTGCCGATGGCATCCGGGCCGGAGAAGGTCGCGCTTTCGTTTGTATCTATGATGAACTTGCCGAAGCTGTGAAAGAGATTGCTCTGGTTGATGATCGTCCCGTCCTCTGCCTTGATGTCATAATCAGGTCCGGTCAGCGTTTTTTGCGGACCAAGGCTCCCGTCAAAGGTCACCTCGGCTTTTCCGTCCGATACTAACATGATCAAGATGCAGAAGAGAAAAACCGTGAAAAAGGAAAAGCAAAAAGAAAAGCGGTAAGGATGATATTCACGATAAATCATCTTCTCCTCCTTCTCAGTAAGGCAGGTTACCAGTCAAATTTGTTGCGGATGAAATAGTGTAGTGATATTAGAGCCGAATTGCCTAAAAAAGAACGAAAGCCTCTAAAAGTGTCTAAAACCTTTTAGAGGCTTTTTCATGGTACCTTACGGAAGCCCTTGCCCATATTCCCCTCGAGGTAGGGTTAAGGTTATTGTCGGCGGTGGATTCAGAAATTCCTTCTTATTATGGTCGGATAATGAGGATTTATTCACGAATGAAAACTATTTTGCAAAAAAACTGGGCATGAGTCAATAAATAAAAAACAGATTGAGCTGTACCCCTTCTTTAACCATGACCATAAACGTGTCTCCATAATCCTAGGGAACCGGTTAGCCATTTTATTGAACCGCATCCTTTATCCCTTTCATATTTGGTCAAGTGATCGAGAAACCTATTATTGCAGAGGCAGAGGGCTCGGCAGCACACCATCGGGTTCAAGGGGCAGAGCATCACGCCCTCCCACCACAAAGCTGCTGTATTTCCCTTTCTGAATTCTTGCCATGCAAGGCTCGCGGAGAAGTGCGATTACACTCCTGAAATCCTTGGGCAGCGGGGCTATGGTTCCGCTTACACTGTTAATCGGTGCCCGAATGTCCACCTTTCCATCGATTCCCAGGGCCGATGATGCATCCACGATGCTGTCCGGATCAGCCAGGAATACTCTGGAAACGATGTCGATGTTGCCTCCTCTTCCTTCAAAGGCATTGGCGATGATTTGGCTGTTTTTCAAAACGACGTACTCCGGATCGATACTGATGTTCCCCCCAACGGTATCAGGGCCGCCTCCCACGCTGGCCGTGATCTTGCTGTCCACAAGGTGGACTATATACCCTGTATCAACCTTAATATTGCCTCCGTCCGCCTTCTTCGCTTCTGTGGTTACCGCACTGTTCCGCATGAGGAATGAGTCGGCAGCCCCGAGGTAGATGTCGCCTGCGTTTCCTTGTCCTGAGCTTTCGGCTGAAATAAGGGTGTTGTTGATAAGTTCCATGTCACGTGCATTGATGGTGATATCTCCTCCCTTGGCCTGTTCGGCAGAGGTCCTGACGGAACTGTCGTCGCTGTGGAAGGTCTCTAGAGCCGTCATGGAGATACTGCCTGCATTGCCTGCACCATAGCTCTTGGCGGAAACAAGGGCGTTGTTGAACAACTGCATGTTCCGGCCCGAAATAGCGATAGCACCCCCTTCTGCTTGTTGGGCTTCTGTAGTCACCGCACTGTTCCGCATGAGAAATGACTGGCCGGCTCCGAGGGAGATGTCCCCTGCATTTCCTTCCCCGGAGCTTTCGGCGGAAACAAGGGCATTGTTGATGAGTTCCATGTCACAAGTAGAGATGGTGATATCTCCCCCCCTGGCCTGTTCGGCAGAGGTGTTTATTGAACTGTTGTTGCTGCGAAAAGTGTTCTGCGTCACAATCGAGATGTCACCTGCCTTCCCGGCCAGCTTTGACCCGGTGCTCATAGCAGAAATAGAAGCGCCAGAAAAAAGCTCCACATCATCTGCAGTAACTTGAATATGCCCGCCCGTTCCCGGAGTATCTGTCTCACTGGAAATCAGGCCGCCTTCCTGCATGGTCAGACGTCCGGCATCAATGCTGATGTTCCCACAGTTTCCAGTGGCCTGGTCGCCCAAAATGCCGCCACGTGAGCCGGCAGAGATTTCCGATCCTGCATATTTTGGATCTCCACCAGCTTCTGTAATAAAGCTCTTCAAATCATCATTCACTCCGGAGATAAGTACATTATCTGCCACTACTCGTATGTTCCCCGCATTGCCAGCTCCAAAGGTATCAGTGGTCAAATTTCCACCGTCAAGGAGCTGCAGGGATTTTGTCTTGATGTTAATAGATCCACCACTTCCGCCGTTCTGTAACGCCTGAGAGGCTATCGCTGAGGGTGATAGCATGGCGTCACCGGCAGCGCCATGTGTATATGGTTCTGGGTGGACACCCGATATCCGCACGCTGTCAGCCTCAACCTCTATCATTCCACCGGGTCCGGCGCCGAATGCGCTGGCATTGATATTCGCGCCATTGAGTAGTTCCACACTTCCTGCCTCAATCTTTATGTCCCCGCCGGGATCCGGGCTCCAGGAAATAGAGGCGATATTTCCCCTGTTTGTAATCATCAGAGTGTCCGTAAGAAGATGAACATCTCCTCCTTTCCCGCCCAGTGGACTTGAGGTTGTGCTTACACCCGTAAAATCTGAACCAAATGGATCTGTTGAGCTTTCCGGACCGGAGATGAAAACGTCACCCGCGGTTATCTTGACGCTTCCGGCATCACCTCCACTCCCAAAATAACCATTGGAGGAGATGAAGCCCCCGTTTGTCAATTCCAGGCTCCCCACTTCAAGGGTAGCACCCCCAGCGTTCCCTGTAGAGAATGTGGATACCTGGATGCTGGCTCCTTTGGTGATCTTCAAGTTATCTGCACTGATCTCGCAGTTTCCACCGTCTGCACTCCAAAAGGTATTGGCAAAGATACCCGTATAGATGTCATCACCCCAGGGGCTTTTCTCTTTAGTCCCCTCAATTCGGGCATCCCCTGCCACCGCTACCTGGACATTTCCGCCTTGTCCCACATAGAAAGTGGCAGCGGAGATCTCTGTCCCCGGAGTCATCTTCAAACTGTTCGTATGAACCTGCACATCTCCGGCCTTTCCGGTGCCGGGCCAGTATGTCTGGGAAGTCACGCCTGTAAAATATCCAGGATACGCCTCATCGGATGTAAGCATCGTCTCTGCGTTCACATCAATATTGCCGGCGTTTCCTGAACCCCCGAGCGCATTGGTATAGATATATCCGCCATCCTGCACTTCCAGGTTGCCCGCGTCGATGAGGATATTTCCACCTTTCCCGGATCCTCCTGCCCCCGCGTTGATTCCTCCAAAATCACGCAAGAGCAGACTGTTGGCAGCTATTTCTATATCACCGCTGTTTCCGCTGCTGTCTGGAAATGCCGTTGACTGAATTTCTGATCCATTTTTTACTTCCAAGTGGTCAGCCACTATTCGAACACCCCCTGAATCGGCCGTTACACCTTGAAAAACGTTCGTGCCTATTGCAGAGCCCGTGCCCAGGGAGTTGTCGAGTATCACATCCTCTGAAACCCGTATGTCGATTCCTTTCCCGGGGATGCCCCCTTCCGGCAACGGACTTTTTGCGCTTGCATAAATATAGGAGCTGTCCACAAGGAGATGTCCTCCACGAATGATGATGGTACCGCCGCCCGGACCTCCGGAGCTGACATTTACGTTTTGAGAGATGTTAATGTTTCCGAGAGCTTGGAAGCCATGAACCGAGAGGTCCGGGGGGTCCCCGGGCAGGTTGGGAATGACCTCACCTGGAGAGGCCACACTAACGAGGTTGATTCTGCCACTGGGAGACAGGAGGTTGTCAATTCCCTCACTGGAAATGCTCACAATATCGATATCCCCCCCCACCAGAGACAGGGTCTTGCCTTCTGGCACCTCAAGCGCGCTTTTCTGAATGGAGATTCCCGCGGGGTTGTCATTCAGGAATCCAAATGCGGAGGGTGGGTCCACGGTGAGGATGCTCTGTTGCACCGGATCCGCATAGAAGATTCCGTTTTCGCCCAAGCGGATATAACCGGCCGTGCTCACGTGAAAAGAGCCCTGCACATCCAGGCTCGCATTGGGGCCGAAGAGGACCCCGGCAGGATTAAGCAGAAATAAATTCGCGTCAGGAATCGTTGACCTGATGAGCCCGTCAATCCATGACTGGCTCCCGCCCGTCACCCGTCCAATAATGTTGTTGATTGTGTCCGGACCGGTGAAGGTTGCGCTCTCGTTTGTATCCACGTTGAATTTTCCAAAACTATGGAACAGATTGGCCCCACGGGTTTGACCCAAATCGTCACCAATAACATAATCCGGTCCGGCCACGTCCCCACCTGGCCCCAAGCTGCCGTCGAGGGTTACTTCAGCACGGCTGGCAAATGGCATGGCCCAGAAGAGCAGGAAGGAAAGTGCGATCAAAAAGGCTTTTATCGGGATAAACAATATTGGATGGTCTTGATTGCGAGACATTTTCTCCTCCTTCCTCTTTCAATACAACCGGCCGAATGTTTAAGACCGGGAAAGGGGGCGAAAGGTACAGTAAAGGCTTCTGAGAGAATCCTTGGGATAGCAACCACTTTTGATGGAACCGTAAGAAGTCCGTCCCTGGACTTCTTGCTCACGGAAACCGAAAAGTGCGATTTTCGGATTCCTTACCAATCAATGGGTTGCGTTGCACCCCGTTGATTTACGTGCCTGTCCATGGGCACGTTGATGACTTTTACGAAGTCATCACTTCTGGAATTTTTCACTTGTTCATAAGGTGGCCCTGGTTTTTGACACCGAAACTCCAAGAGGCACTTCACGTCTGATATATACATGCCCTACCGGCAGATTTTCGTTCGACGCGGCGAAAGCCGAGGGAAAAGAGACAATGGTTCGGCTAATAGGAGCGGGATAAGGTGGCCTCTGAGGGGACAGGTTGAGCCCCTCAAAGGCCACGTATTGGAACCTTCCGGAAACCCTTTCGCATAAGACCCTCTAGAAGGTTGGAGATGAGGTTGATCTGTCAATCAGAAATCTTTTTGGATAACCGACTGTTTTTTGAGTAGATCCTAATCGTTATCCATTGTCAAGGAAAATGGGTACGCATGTGGATGAAAGCGATGAGGATTTACCTGATCAACATCCGGGCGAGAGGCTTCGGGCGGTCTCGACAGCTATCGCTACGTCTCAATGCAGGAGCCATGTACGCAACAGTCTTTAACTGTTTTCACTCAGGTGGTTGATTTGGGGTGAGCATATTGAATTGACAAACGTATTAATACGTAATAATGTTACACATGTACAACGTCATTACATCTTTTGAGGGGGTCTTTCAGTGTCCGTTAGAGTCCAGGTTATTCTAGATGAGGCCGAAGCGGCGAAATTCAAATCCCAGGCCGCCAGGGAATCGAAGTCGCTCAGCGCATGGTTGCGTGACGCGGGGAAAGAAATGCTACAGAAGAATGGGAGACGGCGGGGTCTGGCCGATCCAGGATCCCTGAAAGCGTTTTTTGAACAATGTAGTGAAAGAGAGAAGGGCACAGAGCCGGATTGGGAGGAACAGAAAAATCTCGTCCTGGAAAGCTATCGTGGAGGAAACGGAACGTGATCTTTGTTGACAGCAATGTCTTTATTTACGCAGTCGGCCGATCCCATCCCCTGAGATCCGAGGCACAAAACTTCTTTTTCGAGTCGAGGAAAAAGGGTAGAAGGCTCATTACTTCAGCTGAGGTCCTCCAGGAATTACTTCATGTCTACCTGCCTGTGAATCGCATGGAGACCCTTGATGCCGCTCTTGAGCTTGCGACGTTTGGCACGGATCAGATTATCCCTATTGATCAGGATATGGCTTTACACGCCCGCCATCTTGCTGACGGTTTCCCGGGATTGACCGCGAGGGACCTGCTGCATCTGGCTGTCTGTCAGCGAAACAAAATCAGGAACATAAAGACCTTTGACCGAAATCTGCTTTCGGCGTTCAAAAGGGCTTAGCACATATTTTTCCTCAAGCAGGAATTCCCAAAGATGGTAAATCGCATTTAGGGGCGATTCTTCTGCATTGAACTTTTGGACAGTCTGGTGAGGAGATCCAAAGAGTGGATCAAGAAGGCCCCACAATTACCCCCGAGTTTTGTGAAGAGTACTTCCGGTCGGTTCTGGACGATATCAGTGACGCTGTCTATGTGGTTGACACAAAGGGCCGGTTCGCCTTTGTGAACCGGGCCATGGTGGAGCGGTCCGGCCTCTCCTCAGAAAAATATCTCGGGAGGCATTTCCTGGAAATCCTGGATCTAAAGGACAAGCAGAACGCCGAAGAGCGTTTTATCAAACTACTCGCAGGTGAAGAGCTTTCTCCCTATGAGGTAGCGTACAGGGCAGGAAACGGCCAATGCATATGGGTGGAGATCAATTCCAAGGCCATAAAGGGAAACGGGAGGATTATCGGATCCATCGGTATATCCCGTGCTGTGCCGCACCGGGAAAAAGAAAAGAAAATCCTGGAACAGCGGGTCAGGGAGCGCACCGCCAAACTGGAAGAAGAGCTTCGGAAGCGCGAGACGAGCCAAAAGGCTCTGCTGAAAAGCGAGCAGAAATACAGGGCCCTGGCGGAACTTCTGCCCGAAGTGGTATTCGAAATGGACCGGAAGGGGACCCTCACCTACACCAACCGCGCGGGTTTTCAAACCTTCGGCCACACCCAGGAAGAACTTGACAGGGGGATGAGCGCCTACGATATCTTTGCCAAAGAAGACAGGCCAAGGTTGAGAAAAAACATAGGCCGGCTCATGAAGGGCCAAAAGCTGGGTCTGGGTCAATACCTTTGCCTCCGGAACGATGAGACCACCTTCCCCGCTCTTGTTCACAGCGATGCTATTCTTGACGACCAAGACAGGACCATCGGCTTGCGCGGCGTCCTCGTTGACATCTCGGCCCAGAAAAAGGCGGAAGAGGAGATTTTGACCTACCAGAAGCATTTGAGCACGCTGGCATCCGAGCTTTCACTTGCCGAGGAGCGTATTCGAAGGCATACCGCTGTTGAACTCCATGACACGGTCGCCCAGGTCCTGGCATTCGCAAAGATGAAGCTCGGGATAATCAGGAAGTCAGCCCCGGATCGCTCCTTGACAAACTCAGTTGATGAAGTGATTTCCCTGATAGAAGAGGTGATCGCAAATATCAGGGGGATCACATCGGAACTCAGTTCCCCGATCCTTTACGACATGGGCCTGGTACCGGCCGTGGAATGGCTGGTTCAGCGCATGAGACAGAGCCACGGTCTGGATATCGAGCTCATTCGAGACAGGGAGCCGGAGCCCCTGGCCCCGGATATCAAGATCCTTCTTTTTCAGATCGTTCGGGAACTCCTGGTCAACGTGGCCAAGCATGCCAAGGCAAACAAAATAATCATGAAGATGGAGACGGAGGGGTGCCTCTATCGAATCCATGTTGAAGACGACGGCAGAGGTTTTGATGCTGATAACCTCATGCATGAACAGGGAATCCCCCACTTTGGACTGTTCAGCATCCGGGTTCGCCTGGAATCCATCGGCGGAAAATTCAAAATCGAGACCACTCCGGGCAATGGCACACGCGCAAAACTTTCGATACCTTTATCCTGAGAAATAGGCGAGGGGGTAACCATGGCTATCAGGATAATTCTGGCGGACGATCACAGGATTATACGGGACGGCATTTGTTCCCTGCTGAATGCAGAGCCTGATATGGAGGTCGTGGGTGAGGCCGAAAACGGCCGAAAAACAGTGAAGCTTGTCCGTGAACTTCTCCCCGACGTGGTCCTGATGGATGTGAGCATGCCCGACCTGAATGGCATCGATGCGACAGGGCAGATAGTGACCGAATTCCCGAAGTTGAAAATTATAGCTCTTTCCATGCACCAGGATGAGCATTTTGTGGCCGGCATGCTCCTGGCCGGGGCATCAGGGTATTTACTCAAAGACTGCTCGGTGGATGAGCTGTCCGGGGCCGTCCGCTCGGTTGCCAAAGGAGGGGTCTATTTAAGCCCCGGAATAGCCACCCACGTGGTCAAGCGCTATATTGACAAGGTAACGAATGGGGCGCTGCTTCACCGGCCT
>CAYOIU010000012.1:0-27104 GCA_964404085.1 uncultured Desulfobacteraceae bacterium
CACCAAAGGTTGAGAGTAAAGAGAGCATCTCAGTCCATCCTGTATGGTCCTGTAACATAAAAGATATTCGTAAAAAAAGGAGAAGAATAGGCGTAGAAGGCCACAATGAAGATGAATGGAAGAAATTAAAAGATGAACGAGAAAGGAGATGGAAGAAAAAATAGCATGAGCGATGACGACTATAAGAATCTAAGAATATTGACGGGGAATCACACAAAACACTTTGTGGAAGCGGGATTATGAGGGGAAGCCTCTCAGGCCCTTTTCTTCCTGCTCCGCTTGGATCAACCAGTCCCCCTTTATTAAACTTGGGCGGTGAAGGAACTGGGGATGTCGCTCAGGGAACTGGACAGGCGGTTGGAGATAAGTCCTCCTGCAGTCGGGTACTCGGTTGAAAGGGGAGAGACCATCGCCCGTGACAACGGGTACCGCCTGATCGAATAGTTTATTACTTTTTTACCAACGGCCCACTTTCACAAAGGAAAATATCAACCTGACGAGGATAGAGTCGATTTCCAATGAACCGGGAGACTATGCCTTCTTTCATGATTTCGAGGGGTCTGAGAAAGAGGAGCGGGTAGCGGAAGCCATAAGAAAGGCGAAAAGAATGGCCACCCACTTCAAGCTTCTGGGCTGTTACAAGGAGAGGTAAATGGCATGAGGGCATTTACTTTGTGGCTAAGATTCGGTGGTTGGTCATCCTGAAACCCGTATGATCCTGGGCAATTACATGGGATTTGGGGTCTGGGCTCTTGTGCGGACAAACCGCCCGGAGCTTCATAACAGCTTGTCTGCGAGTCGGGAAAGACGATCCTGCCAACTCCTTGAAGAAAATCCTCGTGATCTCTGTGGGTTCGTTATCATCTCCAGCACTTAATTCCTTTGCTTATGACATGAATCAAAACCCTGGAGTATTTGTTGGGATAATCCAGGTATGCGGGTATGGCTATTGAAGTTGTACTTCAAGTTACACCCCCTCCTCCGTCTCATTCTGTAGTCCAAACAGTTGGTTTGGCCTAAACTTTGCGCCATTCGCCCTATAGATCTGATGTCAAAGGCATCATTTATCTTTTTTTATTTGACATTGGATTTTGATTGTGATAGTTATTCGACATACTCGAATAGATTTCTGTAATATAGAACAACATACTTATGAGCATCCAATCTCTCGATAGGGCCATCAGCATTCTTGATCTCTTCAGAGCTACTCGAGATCCACTTGGCATATCTGAAATGTCCGCCGCCCTCGGTCTGGCAAAAACCACTGTCCATGGGCTGGTCAGCACCTTGGAAAAAAATGGTTTTCTTATCAAAGTTGCCGGAATCCGCAAATATCGCCTTGGATTCGCACTTTACGAATTGGGTTCCATTCAGGTGGCCGACCTGGAAATCAACCAGCGTGCCTTTTCCCCACTTCAACAATTGGCGAATATGACTAATGTGATTTGCAGGGTGGCGATATGGGATAGGAGTACAATTATCGTCACCATGATCGCACAGCCTCAGGGCCACGAATCCACAACCCGCCAAATAGGCCCCCGGCTGCCGGCTTATTGTACGGCCTTGGGAAAAGCTATGCTGGCTAACATGTCGGAATCAAAAGTAAAAAGCTATTTAGACGAAAATGAGCTCGTTGCTTATACCTCCAGTACCATTACTGACAGACAGGTTCTAGAGGAAGATCTGGAGCAGACTCGGCGGAGGGGTTATTCCATCAGTCGGCGAGAGATCTTGCCTCTCCAAGTTGGCTTGGGCGCTCCCGTGCTGACCGTAGGGGGTCAGGTCGCGGGCTCCATCAGTGCCCGTCTGAATGCCGAGGATCTGGAAACGGATTTCTTTGCCACCGCCGCCAATCACCTGATGCGCACCGCTCACCAGATATCCATGGATATGGGGTACCAACCCATGAATACGAATCAAAGGATCAGTCAGGGTAATGTTAAGATGTAAAGCGTATCCACTTATGACTTAAGGAGGTTGCCGTGTCACAATCACAAAACATCTCCTATGCTTTTCCACAGATTCCCATTCCCGAACGTCAGGAAAAGCCCCGTTCCAGGGGAATAACCATGATGATCGACTGGGGCCTACCGCTCAACCTCCAGAAGGATTGCCTTGAATTGCAAGGATTCTATGTGGACGAAGCCAAAATAGCCGCCGGTATCCCGCGGGTGATGCCTGCGGCATTGGTGAAGAAAAAGATTGCAGCCTATACAGAACACAAAATTCCCTGCTTCCCCGGCGGATTGTTTACCGAACTGGCCATCGCCCAGGGCAACTACGACCAATTCTTAGAAGAGGCCAAAAAGGTTGGATTTGGGGCCATCGAAGTTTCCGATAACCTGCTGAAAATAAGTTTAGATGACAAAAAAAGATACATACGTAGAGCAATAGAGGATTTCGGTCTAACGGTCATGGGGGAGGTCGGCCGCAAGGAGGGAAGCCTTGCAGGAGACGACCTGATTGCGGACGTGGAAAATTGCCTGGAAGCCGGGGCTACTCTGGTGCTGTTGGAAGCACACGAACTCTTCCACGGTGAGATCCGAGAAAATGTCATTGATTCGCTGACGCAAAGGGTGCCTGGGGAAAAGTTGATGTTCGAACTGCCGGTGGTGGTGTTGCCGGACGTAACACGCGATTATAAACACCGTGTCTGTGCCTGGCTGGTGCGTCATTTCGGAACCGAAGTCAACCTGGCCAATGTCGAATGGGATGAAATCTATTTTACCGAGATCGTCCGTCGCGGGATGGGCGGCGATACGTCCCATCCTCAGGGCGCGTATCGATTAGCAGGTATAACTACGTCCGAAGACTAATCTGAGGACTTTTGACAAAAGGAGGCTGACATGAAAAAAGACAAGAAGGTTTATTGCATTTTGGCAAGCTGTTTAGTGCTATTTTTCGCCACTGCTCTTCCCACCTGGGCAGAATACCCGGATCGCCCGGTAAAGATTCTGGTCGGCTTCAAAGCCGGCGGAAGCGTAGACACCATGGCCCGGCTCCTTTCCAAAAAAGTTGGAGACATCCTTGGCCAGCCGGTGGTGGTAGCTAACAGGTCTGGAGGCGGGGGGGCTATTGCCGCCAAAGAAACACTGCGGGCCAAGCCGGACGGATATACACTGTGTTTCAGCGTGGCCCTTACCTATGCGGCCTGGCCGTACATGACAAAGGTCAAGTATACCGAAGACGACTTTGCTTACATTGCCGCTGTCGGCAAATTTCAGGAAGCCTTCGTTTCGCTGCCGAATAAGGGCTGGACCGATTGGAAGGGACTGATCACATATGCCAAAAAGCACGGGGCCCTCAATGTTGCGGTGATGACTCCCTATGATAAACAGGTTCTTAGATACATTGCCAAAAAGGAAGGCGTCCAATTCAATTTGGTCCCCACCAAGGGGGGTGCCGCCATCATGACCCAGATCCTCGGCAATCACGTAGACTTTGGTTTCAGTGGCGGAGTCCATTATCAATATGTCAAAGCCGGCAAGATGATCGTTCTGGCGGGTCACGGACAGGACCGATTGATTGGCACCCCGGATGTCCCTACTTTGAAGGAGTTGGGCTACAACATTGCTCTGGAAAACTACAATATGGTCGCGGGGCCAAAGGGTTTGCCCAATGATGTGATCCGGAAACTGGGTGCAGCTTTCCGTAAGGCGGTTCAAGACAAGGAATATAAGAATTTGTTGCAAAACAAACTCCACTTCCCTCCACTTTTTCTTGGACCTGAGGAGTTGCCGCCCAAGATTAAAGCAATGGCTAAGGATTTTAAGGCCATGTCGGAATTTCTGAAATAGCAGATACGCTTGTACGGTGATCGAACGGCATTGACTAACCCGTCTGCGAAGGAGGCCGTCATGAAAAAAGCGGACATTGTAACCGCGCTTTTCCTTCTGGTAATCGGAATGGTCATGATTTTTGTCGTCATTCCAATCCAGACCTATCCAGGCGAGGAATATGGCGTGCCCCCGGCTACGGTGCCAACTACGGCTATGGCCGTCGTTACCGTTATGGCCGGCATTCTGCTGGTCCAGCGCCTACTGGACAGAAGGAAAAACAAAAAAGACACGCCATCTCCCATGAAACGTTTGCAATGGCTGCATATTGCCGGTTCCGCCGCACTATTGTTTTTTGGGCTGGCAGCCATAAAATTCCTGCATTTTATCCCCGGCGGTATTCTGATCCTGGCCGCATTGATGGCCGTCACGGGCCAGAGAAAGCCGCTGACAATCATTCTTGTTGCGGTGCCGGTTCCATTCCTGGTTTACGCAGCGCTCTGGTATGGACTGAGAATACCGCTACCATAGAAGCGGGGTGAGATTATGGAAGTCATTCTGGCTGGATTTCTGGATACCTTTACCCTGACGAACTTTTCGTTCATTTTTTTGGGCGTTGCCATGGGTGTGTTCATCGGTGCCGTCCCCGGCCTGAACGGTCCCATGGCAATCGCTCTGGCAGTTCCCATGACCTACTATATGTCGCCGCTGGCAGCTATTGCCTTTCTAATCGGCATCAACAAGGGTGGCAGTTATGGCGGTTCCATTGCTGCCATTTTGCTTAACACACCGGGAACACCCGAGGCGGCGGCTACCTGTTACGACGGTTACCCCCTGGCCAAACAGGGCAAAGCGGAGAAGGCGTTGAAGATGGCCCTGTATGCCTCCGTTTTCGGTGATACCTTCTCTGACTTTGTTCTCATTCTGGTCGCTGCTCCGATTGCCGTGGTGGCTTTGAAGATGGGGCCTCCGGAAATCCTTTCCGTCATCATTTTTGCCCTCACCCTCATTGCCGGCCTGGAAACCAGGCAACTGGTCAAAGGCCTTATCGGAGCAGGCCTGGGCATTTTTTTCGCCTCTATCGGGATGGATCCCAATACCGCGACTCCCAGACTGGCCTTCGGCTTGTTGGAACTCGAAAGCGGCATTTCACTGATGGCTCTGGGAATCGGCACCCTGGCCCTATCGGAGATTCTGGTGCAATTGGAAGCAAGTCCCGGCTCAGAGGCTGGAATCTTTAAACTCGATAAAACTCAGAAAAAGGAAAATCGCCGAATTTCATTCCGGGAATTTCGCAAGGTCCTTCGAACCCTTATTCGTTCCAGCGTTATCGGATCCGCGATGGGCGCGCTTCCCGGGCTCGGAGCGGTCATCGCCGCCTTTCTCGGTTATGGAGCTGCCAAAAGAGCCAGCAAGGATCCGGACAGTTTCGGCAAGGGCAACTTGGAAGGCATTGCCGCCGCTGAATCAGCTAACAACGCGGTGATCGGCGCGAACCTGATTCCACTTTTTACACTGGGCATCCCGGGCAATGTGGCCTCGGCCATGTTGATCGGTGCTTTTATCATCCACGGAGTTACTCCAGGCCCCTTGATGTTCCAAGAGAACGGGCGGTTGATATATGGGATCTACACCGGCATGCTGATAGCCAATGTCTTAAACCTTCTTATCGGCGCCATCGGCCTGCGAATCTTTGTGCGGGTGTTATCCATACCGCGCAATATTCTTTATCCTGTTATCATCTTCATCTGTTTAACCGGAGCCTACATTGCTGACAACAGCCTCTTTGCGGTCGGTGTGATGATCTGTTTCGCTATTTTAGGTTATTTCATGAAGAAACTCGAATTTTCTTTTGTCACCTTTATCATTGGATTCGTGCTGGGCCCTATGTTTGAAATGTCCCTACAGCAAACCTTGATTATGTCCCGAGACAATATTTTCATCATGTTTCAGCGGCCGATCGCTTTAGTCTTTATTGCTTTCACGGTCTTTTTCATCTGCCGCGTCATCTGGCGCTCCTGGAAAACACCCCGGAAGGCATTGAGCAAAGAATCGGAGGTAATCCCATAATGAAGACAGTTCAAATTCTAAAAAAACATCTGGATGAAATCGTCCTGCAATACGGCCACCATCCAGGGTTGTCAAAGGAGGAAGCCGGCTATTTTTATATCGGACCTCCAGAAGAAGTCGCCCCGAACGCATGGCACTTCTACAGCCTGGCAAATTCGGTGACCTTTCTCTGCGAAGACCGACTCATGCAGGTCGATTGTAACATTGCCTTCCGGGCGCAGGAGGTCATTGACGCAATCCGGGAGCGGACAAAAGCGCCGTTTGATACCCTGGTTATCACGCATGGCCATGTGGACCATTGCATGGGAACTTATTATTACGTGAAGGACTGCGAAAAACGCGGAGATGGGCGTCCTAAAGTTGTCGGGCACAAGAATCTCAGGTGGCGGATCGACAAAAACAAGATGCTGGAGGCGCACCGGGTGGGAACCGACAAAAGACAGTTTCAAGTTGAATTCGATCAAACCGATTTGTTTGTGTATCCGGATATCGAGTTCGAAGACCGCATTGCTGTTACCGTTGGTGGTGAGGTTTTCAAAATCGTGTTCGGACATGGTCACACGGAGGATTCGCTCTGGGTTTACTGCCCGGGACGTAAAGTTTTGTGCTGCGGGGATCTGTTTCAATGGACGGCACCCAATGTGGGAAACCCCTTTAAGATGCAACGCTTTGCTTTGGAAAATGCACAAACGCTTGAAGAAATGGCCGGTCAGGGCGCCGAAGTGCTGTGCCCCGGCCATGGACCGGTGATTTATGGCAAAGAAGAGATCCAAAACTGTCTGATGACGGCAGCACGATACCTGCAATTCATCCAGGATCACGTGGTGGCCTGCCTGAACAAAGGCATGATTCTGGAAGAAACCATCAACACCCTTCAGATGCCAGAGGAATTGATGAACTCCAAATGGCTGCCGCCCCTTTACGGACACCCCGTGTTCATTGCCAGGGGCATTTTCAAGCGCTATGCCGGGTATTATTCCGGTCATCCGGCTGAGCTGTTTCCGCCCGATTATGCCGATGTGGGTCGCGAAGTGGTACAACTGGCCGGTGGGGCTGCTGGTATTATCCAACGCGCTAGCGCTCTAAAGGCGGAAGGGGGCATGAAACTGGCCTGCCAGCTGGCAGAGTGGCTGATTGAGGCTGAGGCGGACAACCCTGAAGCATGGGAGCTCTATGGGCTTTTGTTCAAAGAGCGCGCCCAGGACGAATTCAATATGCAGGCCCGGGGGGCCTGGAACCAGGCCGTGAGGCAGGCAGTGGCCAACCTGGAGCGGCTGGGTGACTGATTAGAGGTATGAACTGGAGGAAGCCATTGTCTTCTATCAGCAAGCAAACGAAAGCCCTCATGCACATTATCGGCTGCGGGACTCCAACACCGACACCGGAACGATTTGGGAGCTGCCTGATTCTGGATTTGGACGACCAGCGTCTGATGTTTGATTGCGGACCAGGCTCCACATACAAAATGGTCCGTATGGGACTGGCGCCCACCACCATCAGCCACCTTTTCTTTACCCACCATCATTACGACCATAACGTCGACTACCCCTGTTTTCTCCTCTGCCGCTGGGATCATGAGAAGGAAGGGGTTCCCAGCCTGAAAGTGTACGGTGCCCCGCCCACCGCCAGGCTGACCGAGCGATTGATCGGAGAGCGGGGTGCATTTAGGGACGACTGGCATGTGCGCGTTGCGCATCCGGCCAGCCAGGAAGTGTATGCCGCAAGGGGTGGGCAGGTACCGCGTCCCAAACCGGCTTTTGAGGTGCGCGAAATCAAAGCGGGTGATCGTGTGGAAACCGGAACGGCCGTTGTGACCGCCGGCAGGGCGTTACACCTGCAGCCGATGATGGATTGTCTTGCCTATCGTGTCGATTGGGAACAGGGATCTGTGGTAATCACCGGTGATACGGGCCGCCATGAGGATATCGAAACCCTGGCCACGGGTGCCGCTACGCTGGTGGTGAATGTCTGGGATCATCAGGAAAATATGTCCTCTACCATGACCTCCGGGTTTTGCGGCACGCTGGACGCCGCCGAGATGGCGGCGGTAGCCGGGGTTCAACGTTTGGTGATCACCCACCAGGGACCAAACCTCTGCCGCTTGGGCTCTCGAGAAAAGGCCATCGCCGATATGGCGTCCATATTCAAGGGTGAGCTCATATTCGGCGAAGAGTTCATGACCGTAGGCTTGAATTAAGATCTGATACCAATGTTTGACGAATTTTAGAGAGGAAAAGTATGGGTTGGTCATCTTATCGCAAAACCGGTTTGTTGTATGCGGATAGAAAGAGTTTCGGCGGGTACACGGTCATCGTGCCCAACGGGGGTGATCATACTTATCTGCTGGGACCTGAAGGAAAGATCGTTCATTCCTGGCAGGTGCCCTGGTTCCGCCCGGGGTATGCCTATCTGACACCCCAGGGGACCCTGATGGCGCGGGGCCGCCAGCTTCAGGAGAAGGAAAATGGATGGGATTTTGTGCCGAATAAGGCCGACATACTGGTGGAGCTAGATTGGGACAGCAAGGTTGTTTTGAAGTGGGACAAGGCCGATCTGCACCACGGTTTTTACCGGATGCCCAGCGGCAACACGCTGATCATCATCTGGACACCGTTACCCGATGGTTTTCATCAGCGGATCAGGGGCGGCATGCCCCAAAAAACCTGGGATGACATTTTGGAAAAAGACCCTGATTTCTGGGAGTTTATTCTGGAAGGCATGGGGGTCGGGGGTCGCCCCAAGCTGGATGGCCACTATGGGGATGCGATCATTGAAATCGATCCGAATGGAAACATTGTCAAGCAGTGGGATGCCTATGACCATATCAGCCCCGAAGAAGAACCTACCTGCGCTTTCTGTCCTGGAGCCGAATGGACCCATGCAAACTGTGTGGAAATGACATCCGATGGCGGCGTGCTGGTCAGTTTCAGAGAAATCAGCAAGGTGATGAAGATCGACTGGGATACCGGTGAAATTCTCTGGAACTACGGGCGTCCGGTGATCAGCCACCAGCACGACCCCAATGAAACGCCCGACGGCAATATCATCATTTTCGACAACGGCGCCCATCACCCGATTCAGGGCCGCTCCAGAGTAATCGAGGTAGATCCCAAGACCGATAAAATTGTATGGCAGTTTTCCGGAGATCCGGTGTTTTCATTTCGCTGTCTGCATATCGGGGGGGCACAGCGCTTGCCCAACGGCAATACCATGATCTGCGAGGGGGAGTGTGGAAGATTGATCGAAGTAACGCCGGAAAAGGAAATCTGCTGGGAGTGGATCAATCCCTTTGTCCATTCGTTTAAGGGACAGCCCAATACGCAGATCTTCAAAACCCGCAGCTATGGGGCCGACAGCCCGGAACTCGCCGGTCGAGATCTCAGCGGTGCAAGTTGTTTGAAAACAAACCAAAAGGCGGGATTGATAAAATGATAAATAACAAAAAGCGGAAATGCTTGATACCGTCTTTCAGGGAGGCATGGAGTCTGGTGCATGAGAAGGTGGCTAAGAAAGTAGGAAACTGTTCGATTGCTGACTTTTTTGCCGGCATCCTCCTTATATACATGAGTTTTTTTCAATGAATTCATTTGGGGAAATTCAATGGGTAAAGAAAACCTGATTGAGGGCAAACGGATATTGATAGTTGATGATGAGCCTGATGTATTGGATACCCTTGAGAACTTTCTTGATAAATCGGAGGTTGTCAAGGCGCTCACCTTCGATGATGCTAAAAAACTTCTTGAAGATGAATATTTTGATATTGCTGTTTTGGATATTATGGGTGTCGATGGCTACAGGCTCTTGGACATTGCAAATGAGAATAATGTGGTAGCTGTTATGCTAACTGCTCATGCATTATCCATCGGAGATACAAAAAAATCCTTTTTGAAAGGTGCTGCCTTTTTTATTCCCAAAGAAGAAATGAGAGACATCGTCAAATTCTTGAACGATGTGCTGAGATCAAGAAAGAAGGGAAAGAGTACATGGTCACGATGGATGGAAAGATTGGACTGGTATTATAACAACAGATTTGGTCCTGATTATAAAACGGCAGACAAGGAATTCTGGGATAGCATAATAAAGAAATAGTTTATATGCGCTTTTTCGAATGACTGGGTAAGAAATCGGCACGCGACATAGCCAAGTGACAGAATCATAAAGGCAATCGATTACAATCCGTAAGTGGATAACGTCGGCTCCAAAACACCTATGAAACAAGAAATATGTATTCGTAGTTGAGCACGTAGGTTCCATAACAACTTACGGATCAAGAAAAAATGTCCTCATCAGCGACCCAACTGTCGAAGGGCGGTATACCGGCCCGCCCCCCGAGCCTGAGGGCCACCCTGGAGGCGGCCCAGGCAGCAAAATCAAGAGACCGGTCTGCCGGCCACCCGTTTACCAGGCCATAAATGAATCCGGCGTGAAACACGTCCCCGCAGCCCGTGGTGTCAACCGCCTTCACGGGATAGGCAGGACGCCGGATGATTTGCCCTTCTACCTGTGCCACATATCCCTTTGGTCCCAGCGTGACACCGACGACCCGGGGACCCTGTTGGGCCAGCCGAGCACATGCCCCGACAGGGTCATCTTTCCCCATCAGGTCCCTCCCAAAGTTCTCGGAGATGATAAAACAGTCGCTCAGCCGCGCCAGATCGAGCATGCCTTCCCGGAGAGAACCTGCGTCCACAACAACCGGTACGTTTGCCTTTCGGGCCGCCTCAGCCGTGGCAAGAGAAGCCTCCATGAAGAGACCGTCCGTGTGAAACACGCGCGCCCTTTGCAAACCGTCATAATCGATCTCTTTGGGTCTCAGGGGATCACCCGTGGGCCTTCTCCAGAAGATCGTCCGTCTTCCCTCTTTTTGAGGCTCGGCCGTGATGAAGGCGAACTGGGATTCGCCCCCTTTTCTGACAAGAAGGCCGGCCGTATCTATCCCTTCCTCTTCGAGGGAATCCCTGATCATGCCCCCGAACAGGTCATCCCCGATTACGCCCGTGAAAGCGCATGTAATACCCCATCGTGAAAGGGCGACCAGGGCTGTGGCAACCGGGCCACCACCCTGCATAACCGTCTCGGAACACTCGCACTTGACGTCCGGAGGAGGATACGCATCCACTTTTCCTATGCAGTCGAGGGAGCATTGTCCCAGACCGAAGACCTGAGGAAAACGAGACATGTGCAAGCCCTGTTCCTGTTTTTCAGTATCCCTGTACCGTGCTCATCCGCGTCAAGGAGAAGGGAGGGAAAAAAATAACAGCCTCATCCTTGAAAACCACAGGGAAGGCCACCTGAGTCTATGCATGGCCTTCCTCGCCTTGTGAAGTCTGATCCCATCCAGGCGGTTTTCTCCGTAGAACTCTTCGTTGAAGGCGTCAATGATCACCACGAACTCCTGTTCAAGCCGGGGAAGCGCCCCTTTCATTCGATTGCCGTATTCCGTCGGTGTTTCCTGGGGAAGGCGGGTCAGACCGCTTCTTCTTCCCCATTTTTGCAGGGCTGTGTAGATCTCGCCAGCGCTCTTGTGCGACCGGAACGTAAGGGCTGTTGCCTTCACCATGAAGACAAGAAAGTCCAATTTTTTTCTGAGCCAGGTCAGTAGGGGATCCGAGTCCCATTCCACCTTCCGACCGCTCCAGGTCCTTGACATAAGCCATCTGGAAAGATACCAAAGGGATAAAATAAGAATCGATACGGCTACAAGAACAAGAAATGTGGCAAACACCCAGGCGGCGGCCTTAGCAATCCACCATGCCCAGCCGCCCCCTTGCGTGCCATCCAGCCCGCTAGGATCGATTGCCTGGCGGGCGTCTCCGATACTTCCGGTCCGGAGGTTTTTGCGCTGAAACAGGAATCGAAGGATTCCCATGAGGACCGGGCCGAGGGGTGCGGAAACAATCTTCAGCCCCGCATAGCCTATTTCCGCCGCCCTGGTAAGATGGGGAAGAAAGAGAAGAACCAGCCCCGTCCCGAAGACAAGTACCACGAGGGAAAATCCCAGGAGCGCTCCCACCGCACGTGAACCAAACATGAATGATCTTTCTTCGCCGCCGTTCTTCCTGGCAAGCCCGATGCCCAAAAGGCTGAACAGAAAAAAAGGGATTACCAGGCGCTGGACCACCGGGCCACCCATGACAACGCCCCCCTTCATCTCAATCATAAAATGAACAAAAAAGAGGGCAAAAAAAGCGGCTATCCCACGATCAAAGCCGGTGCAGAGGGCCTGGTGATCCGTTGGCTTTGCACCTAGCCGCGCACCCCTCACATAGATGAAAACCGAACAAAAGAGGACGAAAAAAATGGAAAGCCACCAGATCAAATCGGGATTGCTTCCAAACAAGACCCCCAGCCAGTGGAGCCCAAAAAAAGGATATGGTCCGTAAAAGAAATGGTGGAGGAGCCGAAGCGCACCCAGAATCAGGCCCCCGGCATGGATCGAAAGCACCGTAAGGACTCTCCATCCCCGGCCTTTGGAAATGACGGTGAGCGCCGTCCCCAGGTAGAAGAGGCCCATTGCTTCCGAGAGCGGGAACGACTTGCTCAAAAATGCACTTGTCAGGAAGGTCAGCCATGCGAAAAGCCAGCAAATCTCCATGCACCCGCCAAGGAGCAGCGGCAATCTATGCCTTCGCGTTTTCATGGGACCTCACCACCGGTGATCCCAATCTCATCAAGCCTGAGCAGTTTGATAAAGCGATCTCTCGCGTCTCCCGATGCAGCCGGGGTGCCCCTGCTGACAAGGTGCAGGACCGGCATCCTTTTCCTCCTGAAGAATTCAAGCAGTACCGGGCTTGCGGCATCACTGTCATAGGTGAAATAAAGACAGCTGGTGCCCCAGGTGATCTTGAGGCCCCGCTCGATGGTCTCTGCCAGGTCCCGCTCCGGGTTATTTTGGATCCTCGTGAGGGTTTCAAGCATGTCTGTGGTTTGTCTTGTGCTTCTTGCCACGGGGATGACGGGCGATCCCTCTCCCTTCAACTGAGCGTCCGTCACCAAACCTTCGGCGCATCCTTTCCCCTCAAGATGAACGGCAAGGGATGCAGCCGCTTCAATGGCCTTTTCAAGGGGTTCGCCGGCTTGCCTCTCAGAGAAACCTTTCACTTCAAACACGAAGAGAACCTTTTCCTGCTCCGAGGGCTGGAAAAGTTTTTCCTGGAGAAGATTGTGGCGAGCGCTTGCCTTCCAGTGGATGTACCGGGCCGGGCGCCATGATTGGTACTCCCTGGTTCCGAGAAGATACACCGGGTCGTGGAGAGGACTCTTCTCTCCGGCTGTACCGAATATGTCACTGCGCGGGAGGGAAATGTCCTTGAGGGTGTGAACTCTTGGATATACGACGACGTCGAGGTTTTTTTGCCGTCCCATTTCCCTCGGGAAAAATCCGAGAAGGTCGGAGACCTTGAGAGAGATCGCGCCAAGGGAATAAACCCCCCTTTTTCTTGCCGCAAGTTCCCATCTCATGAAAACCCGCTCGTGCCACAGGAGGCCGGCCTCGCGGGAGAGAGGCTCGTCCTTTCGGAAGAAAAGGCCATTGCCTGCATTCGCAATCGTTACAGAGAGCCACACTGGCAGGAACTTGGCGTTGATTGCCTCGACCGTGAACAGCAGTGTTTCCCCGGGGAATACCCGCGACTTATCCAGACCGGAAATACATGTTGTCCCCCTTCCGCTGAACCGACTCCAGAGCTTGGCCCCGCTTACCACCACCAAAACCAGTATTGCCAGAAGAGCCAGCGCTTGCTGACCATTGAGAAGGGCGACGAAGAGGGCGGACGCCACCATCAACCGCATCAGCGGCACCGAGAAAATGGTGGGGTCCCTGGTTTCCTGAAAATCCTGATTCATGTCTTTAGGTCGGGGGCGAGGGCACCGGGATGTGTTCAATCAGCTCCTTCAGAAACGCCTCCTGAGTCAGCCCCCTTAATCTTTCCTGGTCCTTTAAGATCACCCGATGGGCCATCACTGCCGGCGTCAGATGCTTGATGTCGTCTGGAAGCACATAGGACCTTCCACGCAAGGCTGCCAGGGCCTGGCCGGCCCTCATGAGACCGAGGGATCCTCTGGGGCTCGCTCCAAAGCGGACCTTCTCATGGGAGCGGGTGGCGCCTGCGATTGAAGATATGTATTGCCTCACCGGAGTCGAGACGACTATGGCTTTTCTCGCCTCCTGCAGTTGGGTGATCTGTTCGGGCTTCACCACCGGCTTCAGCCCAAGGAGCGGATCGTCTTTCTGGAAACGCTCCATGATGGTGATTTCTTCATCCCCTTCAGGGTATCCGAGATGAATCCGCAGGAGAAATCTGTCCAGCTGGGCCTCGGGAAGAGGAAAGGTCCCCTCGAGTTCTATGGGGTTCTGGGTCGCCATGACGAAAAAAGGCCTTGGAAGGAGATAGGTTTGACCGTCAACCGTCACCTGCCTCTCCTCCATGCTCTCCAGTAGGCTTGACTGGGTGCGGGGAATCGTGCGGTTTATCTCGTCGGCCAGAAGCACATTTGCCATGACAGGTCCCGGCTGGAAATGGAATCGAGCGGTTTTCAGGTTGTAGATGTTGAATCCCGTAATGTCGCCGGGCAGAAGATCGGGAGTGAACTGGACCCTCTTAAATGATCCACCCATGGTTTGGGCAAGGGTCTTGGCGATCAGGGTCTTTCCCAGCCCCGGGACGTCCTCGATCAGGACATGGCCGTCGGCAAGGAGGGCAACCATGAGCAGTTCCAGCGATTCAGCCTTCCCAACCACGACCTCCGACACATTGTCCATGATCTTCCGGCACAGACCAAAGTCCATCAACACCACTCCGCTGACTGCAGTAAGGTTTCAAAAGGTGGCCTTGAGCGGTTTTGCCCCCGTCGGCCTTGGGAAAGACGCGGCTGAATGAAAATAATTAACACGAAAGCGAGTCCCTTTGCTACAACTTTTTGAAAAAACATCGGAAAATATCCTAAGCCTGCCCTAGTGATTCCCACATATCGTTTTTGAGATGTGGTCTTAAGTACATATACCGTGATCATTGGAAGGCTTTGATGAATTGGCGTGCTGAGGCGTAATTCGTAACGAAGTGCAGAACGAAGGCTGGCCTGCCACGGCGAAGTTCATGGTCTTTGGGACAATCCTATAATCTTCTGTCAAGAAAAAAGTGAAAAAGGCTTTATGGGAAACGGGACGCTGGTAAGAAAGTAAGTAACTATTCGATCAGGCGGTACCCGTTTTCACGGGCGATGGTCTGTCCCCTTTCAACCGAGTACCCGACTGCAGGAGGACTTATCTCCAACCGCCTGGCCAGTTCTCTGAGCGACATCCCCAATTCCTTCACCGCCCAAAAGCAAAAAAGACTCCTTGCCTTCACTTTTTGCTGCTGCCTGCCTTTGGAACAAAATTCATCCGGATCCATATCATAGATCTCGGTTACCCTTTCGGCAATCCGATCCGCATCATACCCAAGTCGCTTCAATTTGTAACGACGTTCGTATGCTTCATCGGCCTGTAAGAGCAAATCCTCTACGAACGCCGAGTCTCCTAAAATCCGCTCATCGCTCATTACATGTTCATGTCCCCGCTGCTTTAGATGTTTTACCTCAGTCCACCCGCCAAGACTCCGGATCAATCCTCCTCCGGTCAGTTCTTCCCTCCGTCCCCGGGCAACTCCTTGTTCCATGAAATTGAGGTATGCCTTTTTTGCTCGACCAGATGTCCTCCCAAAATATCCCAGGACATAGATCACATCCTGCCATGGTCTTTCCTTCACACCCATCAACGCACTGTCACCGCAATAGGGGTATCTGTTCAATTCTTTGAGTCCCGGGACAATACGGGCACGTATGGGATTGAGGTGAATATACCGTACAAGCTCCTTCAGGTATGCATCTTCCTGACACACGATGGACTTGTATCGATTCTGAAAAAGCTGGCCGTGGCGTTTGTGGCGGTGATTGAAGCTCACAGCGTATCCCGTGAGGAGTCTTCTCATTAGGGAGGCAAGGGGTACGAGTCCGGTCCGAAAGAGGAAATGGGCGTGATTCGGGAGAAACGCCCATGCGTAACAGACAGTCTCAGTTTGGGGCAGGAGTTTTGAAAGGCGCTCCAGGAAATCCTCCCGGTCCTTGTTATTCAGGAAAATCTTTCGACAATTGATACCCCGGATCATGATGTGGTGCAGGACACCGGGCGCGTCCAGTCGGGCTTGTCTTGGCATAAAACAACCTTAACTCAACATCACATCCTCTGTCAACTTACTTTCTTACCAGCGTCCCACCACTCATGGCAGGAATAGGTGCTCTAATCATCGGTCACAAGATAAGAAAATCAGAAATTGAATTTCGACACGCCAATGAATGGTTTTCTGAGGAAGATTCCTTCGGTCGAAGGTTTGTGAGGAGACCGGTATTTAGAGACCGGGATAGGTGGTTTTGACAATCTTTCCCGCTTAAGAGGGGAAGTCAACATAGATGAAAGGGAGCTTGAATACAAGGCCCCCTTTTTTTCATCAAAAACCAGCCCTGAAAATGTCCTAGCCAGGATTTCTCTTTCCAACCTTTATTTCGTTAATCGTTTTAGAGACAGGCTGTCAGAAAGAAGATTTAGCTGGATTGATGAGACGCAGATATAGGCTTGTGAATGCAACTGAAAAAGATTATGGATTGTGGAAAAACTACTGATAGGAGCAATTGTAAATCATAAATTACAACTCTTCGTACATCCGCCTTACTTCTGCTGGATCGTGAAAACGCTCCAGCCTGCGGACTATAAAGTGACCTTTTCCCATGTCTTGGAAGTGATCAAGGAACAAAGTGTTGATTATCGCCCCGCCGAAGGCTCCAACAAGAGGCACTGCTTGTGCTGCCGCCTTTTCAGACACAACGATAGAAAAACGAGAGGCAATCTGGGTTATGAACCGAACTATTGCAGGCGCCCCTTTATCGGAAAGGCCTTTTTTGGCCAAAAAGGCTGAGGCATCCGAGACGGCCTTAGCCATTGTCGCTCGGGCCGCAAAATATCCTGTCTCCGCCGCATCATCGTTCTTTGACCGACCGCCAAGAGCCAAGACCTGAATACATTGAAGTTTCGCGTCTGGCGTTTCCAGAATCTCGCCCTCGTTTCGGGCGATATCTGCAATTGATCTGAGCATAATCGTCGTCGAAACAGGCAGCTCAATCACAAGTGCGGGCAACCCGAAGGCGCCTCCCGCCGCTCCAGTTGTTCCGGCCGCCAATTTATGCCACCAGTTTGATGGTGACTCCGGCTTGCTGTGCCCCATAGTCCACAGTGCAACATTGAGCGCCTTCTCGATTGATTTTCTCGTAGCCTCATTCACTACCTGATTCCACTTCTTGGGCAGCATTTCGAAACCCTTCTCAATCGTTGAGCCGACAACACCGCTGATCTTCGCAGCAAGGCTGGGGTTTTCGAGAATACTCTTGGCTATCCTAAGATCTTCAATTTCCGAGGGTGAGAGTGCCATTGCGTGTTCCTTTGAGTTAATGAAACGTCATGCAGACCCAGGCAGCGCCATCCAATGCTTTCCGGCTGCTTTCCGCTTATTATCTCCCTATTTGTTTTTCGCAATAACCCAGACGGCATGAACAATACCTGGAATATAGCCGAGTATGGTTAAAATTATGTTAATCCAGAAATGTTTTCCGATGCCAACTTGGAGGAATACACCCAGAGGTGGTAGTACAATGGCAAATATAATTTTAATAAGTTCCATCCAAATCTCCCTTCATTTTTGTTATTACCGCCGAAAAAATGCTTAGACTGATTCGCATAAAAAGGGAAAGCCCGGTTTCAGGCTGCGTAACAGGTAGTTGATTTAACGCTGCCTGAGGCAGCATCCCTTTCTGAATCAGCATTTTGCATTTATAAAAACTTTGGCATGGCGTCTTATTCGGATCAGTACAAAAAGATACTCTGTAACCTCAAAGTTTATCGATAGAGCTGGTAAGCATATCCTCGATGGATCTGACCCTTCCTCTCCTCCGTCATAAAAATCTCTATCACCAGGTCTTCCTTTTCGGGCCTAGAGGAATAATCCTCGTCCATGTACTGGATCTTGCCACGATACTCGGCCTTCAACTCCATCTCTCCATCTTCAGCCATACATATCATTGTTTCAGCGCAGGATGGGCACAAGGGACCATGTTCCACTTTCCTCTCACAAAAAAGTATGGATCCAATTCTGTTCGATCTCTTCATCAATGGTTTCGACTTCAAGACCACATATGGCGCATTTCATTTCAGTCCTCCCAAGTCAATGTTGGTTTTATGAAAAAAGCTCTGCCATGACAAGAAAAATTGCTGTTTTTGCTCGATAAACGGGAAAGAATACTGAAAAATCCACTGGGAAATACCCTTTTCCCAATGGATCTGGACAGGGATGTTCAGGCTTATGGCATACTCGATTTAAAACCTTGTTCCGCCTGTGAATCCATCCTCGGCACTCAGAAAGGCATGGAGTAGGTCGCACATCTCTACCAGTTCCTTGTTGCGCTGGTAATACCTCTTCGGCACCTCGAACCAGGTCCTGATATTTGAAAGGTCCGGCACAAAGACAATGACTTCCAGTCCCCTTTTTTCTGCCGCCTCTTTTGTCCAGGTGCAGGCCCCCTTGCACGAACTGGTGATGATGATTGCCTCGGGGGGAAGGGAATGAACCAGATCAATGACGGACTGTTTGTCCTGGTATTTCCTGGCTCCGACTATTCCGATGTTCATTTCATACCTCCATAGACAACAAAAGCGCCCATGATCGAAAGACCATGAGCGCCTTTGGGTTTCAGATTATGTGGTTATGTGTAGAACTTGGGGACGTCCATAAATAAGTAAATAACTCAATCTGTCAGGATGCCAAAACTCCCTAAACCACTTAACAATACAGCCTCTTTCTTTCCGTTCTCCCGCACTTTTAGGCACAGGTATGACAACTTATTTGTCCTTGATGAAAGCCCTTCTTGAAGATGCTACTGAAGATATACTCTTTGCCATTGAAAGGGCTATAGGGCTGGGGGTTAGCCTCTACACAATTCTACAAATATTGAGGGTCACTGTCTTCGAAAGAATGACGTTAATTCAGACACTTAGTGAATCGCATTGCGAAACGATCAAACCTGAAAACAATAAACAGCTGAAGTTAGTTTTGATTAAACGTTGGGACACCAGTGATTGTGGATTAAACTAAATTTAAAGCAATGTATCAGTTCACCAAAGAACGAGCCAGTTCCAAAGCCTTATCCTTGACCTCTTCAGATAACTCGGAAGGGACACTGCACTCACCCACGTATAATTCACCGGATTTTCTGGCCAGGAAAAAGTCCACAATCCGGTCGATGGCTGTAAACATGCCTTCAGCATTTTGCTTATAGGAGCCCGAACCGGTGACCAACAGGCCGATGCGTTTCCCTTCCATTAGAGAAGTATGGCCTGGTTTGTGGTAGTTGGTAACGAGGGAGTAGCCTCGGTCAATAAGAGCCTTGATTTGAGCGGAAAAACCCCAGAAATAGATCGGCGAAGCGAACAGGACTACATCGGATGAAATCATTCGTTCCATGATATCTATAGCGTCGTCCTTTTGGACACAGGCGATCTCATCGGGAGTTTCTCGGCATTTGGCACACCCCAAACAGCCCTTAATAGACTTATTGTTGAGGTAGATCCGTCCCACCTCGTGGCCCAGCGATTCGAGTTCTTCTTCCACCCATCCCAGGACAGTTGCGGTGTTTCCTTTCTTCTTAGCGCTACCTAAAAGGGTGGTAATTTGCATTGTCGATTCTCCTATAACTTACTGTTGTCTGTCATGCGGATACTGCCTTGGCGATCCTGCTTATCAGTTCAAAGGCATCATTCATATTGAACCTATCGAAATCCCCTGGCCGAAGCACGGGCCTCAATTGGCCTTCCAGCTGCCGTTCAAGCTCCCGCCTATATTCCAAGGAGGTCTCGATGGGGTTGTTGCCCGGCACATTGAGCTTTTGTTTCACCATGCTGAGAAAATCATGATCATCGATATCCAGCTTCATTTTGCGGACAGCATAGAGGAGGTCGAATAAATCACGGATTGCAGGTTCTTTCCTGGTTAGCGCTGCACGGACTTTTTCTGCATAGGCTTCCGTCATATCCATTGCCTGGACAGTAGAAACAGGAAGAAGGGGCCGACCAGTAAAGGGATTCACGACGACTGTGCGGATATCACCAGTCACTGATGGAAAGAGTAGTGGCTCACGGATGCCAATTTCAATCTTGATAAGTTCCCGCTTATCCATCACAATAGAATCGAATTCAAGATGCCCGATATATTGTCGCGATTCGTTGTGCCCTCTGAACGCTTGTGAGACTGAAATCCCGGGAATGGCCGCAGGCGATTCATCAAGAATCTCTTTAATAGGGTCCATCACAGAGCGTCTTTGATTTCGCGGGGTGTCCACAGCAACGGGAATGACCAAATCCAGATCTTCGCTGAGCCTGTAGAAATCCGCATAAACCTTACTCAGGCAAGTGCCTCCTTTGAAAACGAGGAGTGTGTCCCGGTCGAAGACGTGCTGCAGAATCAATGAGCAATAGTAGTCTTTTTCGATCAAGCTTGCCGTAAATCCCGTAACGGCTTCCGAATAGGACAATGCCTCTCTGAAGATGTCTGGATCCGTATTGTGTGGATATGGGAATTTCAGCTCATCCATTTACAATGATCCCCCACTTGCGGTTGATTTTTCCTTTTGTGGGTCGGCCCGGAATCCAAGGTATCAGGGAACTCGAAGTGCTGAGTTGAGACTGGAGCCGATTCATCATTCTCGAATTCCGGATCAAAGAATCCAATAAATACCCGATTCGCCTAGTCGACGCCATATTTCCGTATTTGGCCGTAACCTCGATTAATTCTGACGCAAAACTGGGTTCATTCTTGATCTCCCCTTTGATCCAGTCATACCCACGGGGCAGACTACTAAAGCGGGGCCAGTCATAAACAGCGTCCATTAGGGTTCTGGCCTTGGTAGAATAGATTATTTTCATATCCTCACGCGTGCGCACGGCATTGGCGGCTCCCAGGCGTTCGTCAGCGACTTTGATGAATTGAAACGCCAGGCTCCCTATCGAACGCTTCCCGGAAATACGGTTATTGTAAAGATAGGTCACACTTGGAATTTGGTCATCAAGACCGTAGAAATTGAAGGCCGTAGGACCGCAGATCTGATATCTGCCCTGCTTCTCCTCCATGAGCTTCTGAAGAATCACGGCCGTCCCTGGACTGTATTTGCCTCCGGCCGGTATGCGAGGGGGAACGAGATATACGCCCCGTTTAAGTCTCAAAATCCAACCGGAATCTGACAGACGACGGAACAGATCGCGTTCCTGTGATGCCGATATTTCTAATATGGGAGCTATTTCTCCAGTGCGGACAGCGTCCAGCTTCTTAAGCTGGACGTAAGCGAAAAATCGTGATGAGAGACTCCCCAGCTCTGGTCCCTTCTGTTTCATATTATTTCTCATAAATGGGTTAATAACCCATTATCAAGAAATATAGTAAATGTCAATTTTTTTGATTCTAATGCCAGTAATGAAATCTTCTGCATGCGAAAGATGGGTGTAATAGAATAGAATCCAACCAGAAGAAAGTCAGTTAAAATCGTGCTGGGAAAGCCATGAATTGGGCTTAAGCTCCGGGTCTATGGCCCCGGTTATCCAACTCAAGCGATTTGTTTAAAGGGATTGGCCTGCCACGGCGAAGTTCATAACGAAGTGCAGAACGAAGACTGGTCGGGGCGAGATTTACCCGCTTTCAGTGTAGCGGGGGATTTGAATGCGCCATAGGCGCACAAGCGCTCCTTAAGGGATTTGCTTTTTATTCGCCTATGGAGAATACCCGCCTGTGGCGGGCTCCAACCGAGACTCGAATTCGTTGAGTCAGTCTCGTCTGGTAGAGGTTATTTCATCTACCACGACCTATTTCGGATCAAAACCTCTACCAAAACCTCTACCAATTTAGGTGGTCAGATGGTCCCATGTCCCTAGCGGCAAAACCCTAAATTTGTCCCCGCATTTCCCCCATCTCCCTCCACAGAATCCAACACCGAAACAAATCCAAATGAACTGAAACGAACCGAAATGACCCTTCCTCCACCCCAAACATAGATTGTGAGGCAATAAGATGCGTCTATGATGACAAACAGGGTGAGTGTGTGTATTAGGCCCCCTATCCTATTCCGGGCACCAAGGACGAAATTGACCCAAAAACGCCAAAACACACACCCTTGGAAGCATCTGAAATGATTTATAAAAAAGAAATATTGCAAAAACTGATGAATCTGGAAACTAGCAGTTTTTGAAAAACTTAAGCAAACCGTTTCCGGGTGAACTTCTGCTATCCGCTTATTTTGGTATGGCGCTTTAACGGGCCGATATTATTAAGACTTTTAATTTTAGACACGTCTTTCTGATATATTGTAAACTTGTCCTTGTAATCTCTAAAGGACTTCCAAACCTGGCATTGTCCCATCGTACCGTATTCGCGCACTCTGGGAACAACATCCAGATCGATGACCTGGGTCATAATCCGCTCGCCTTCTCCTGAATTTTGGAGAATCCTTCCTTCAGGATCCACAAAGACCGATCGACCGATACCTCCGGCACCGACCCCGTTGAGACTGAACCAATAATACTGATTGGCAATCGCATTGGCCTGAGCCATGATCAATTCCTGTGTCCTATCCGGTGTACTGGTGGCGGTCGGGCAAAAAACCGCTTCAGCCCCCATCAGGGCCAGAGTTCTGGCCATTTCCGGGAACCATTGATCATAACAAATGCAAAGACCGAACCGACCTTTTCCCGGAATATCGAAGACACAAAAGCTCTCACCGGGATCCGCAGTTTCCAGAGGCTGCCAGGGAAATATTTTGCGATACCTGGCAATCAGGTCCCCTCCGGAGGATATCACTATGGCCGTGTTGTAAATTTTTTTTTCTTCTTTTTCATAAAATGATCCAGGGATGACCCATTTCTTATTGTCCCTGGCCCATTTGCCGAGTTTTTCCAGGGAAAGATTCGGAATCGGCATCGCCAATTTCATGTCCAGGCCGCTAAGACAGAGTTCACTGAAAAAAATGACCTCAACCCATGGGAACAGGGTGTTCACAGCATTCATCTTTTTTAGCATCATATCGGTGTTGTCCTGACCCTGAAACACATTCATTTGGATCCCGGCTATGCCCAGTAGTCGACTCATCATTTATTCCTTTCATTTTCTAAGAGTCCTTTTTCCCACAGGATTCTGTGGTAGTGGCAGCAAACCCAGTTGCCGGGCTTGATCTGGTCGGCTTCCGGGATCTCATTTTTGCATTTCTGATTGGCATGTGGGCACCTTGGATGAAACCGACATCCACCCGGCGGATTCAGCAAACTCGGAACCTCTCCTTTAAGGATGGCCATCCAGTCCTTTTTTGTTGGATCGGCTATGGGCACCGCTTCTCGCAACGCATTGGTGTATGTTTGCCGAGGGGACGAAAACAGTGCATCTGCATCCTGAATTTCCATGACCCTGCCGGCATACATCACGGCCACCCTCTGGCAGATATGCTCCATGATGCTCAGGTCATGGCTGATGAACAAATAGGTCAGGTTCAACCGTTTTTGCAGATCTGCCATGAGGTTGATAATCTGGGCCTGTACGGAAACATCCAGGGCACTGGTGGCCTCATCGAACACCAGGAATTCGGGTTGGGTGGCCAGCGCACGGGCAATACAGATCCGCTGCTGCTGACCACCGCTGAACTCATGAGGATAACGAAACAGGTGTTCGGGACGCAGATCCACCATGTTCATCAGTTCCGTGGCCCTTTGCGCATACTGCTTTTTATCGATATTGGGGCAAATGGCAAGAGCTTCGCTTAAGATCTGTAGTACCGTCATTTTGGGATTCAAAGAGGCACGCGGATCTTGGAATACCATCTGCATTTTGGATCTGAAGGATTGAAATTTACGATCATCCAGGTGCTGTATTTCCTCACCGTTGAATCGGATATTTCCCGACACGTGCGGAGCCAGTTTTAAAATAGTTCGCCCCAGGGTGCTTTTGCCGCAGCCTGACTCTCCCACCAGTCCGAGACACTCTCCGGTGAAAATCTTCAGGGTTACCCCGTCGACCGCTTTGATCCATGTGGTGACCTTTCCCGTCAACGTTTTTTTTTGAGGGAAGTAAGTTTTTATGTTCTCTAAATTGATCAGCGCACCTGGCATAGTAATTAGCCGGCCGCCTTTGCATCATATAAATGACATGCCACGGCACGGTCTCCGTTTTTCTTTTCATATAGCGGTTTTTGAGTGCGGCAGATCGCCATACAATGGTCACATCTGGGGTAAAACCGGCAGCCCTGCGGCGGGTTCGAAAGATCGGGGATCATCCCCGAGATAGACCGAAGGGGGTCTTTTTCCCCCAGCCTGGGAACCGCCGCGAGCAACCCCCGTGTATAAGGATGCAGGGGTTTTCGGAAAATATCCATTGTGGTACCGATTTCCACGATACGCCCGGAATACATTACCGCCACCCGGTTACAGATTTGGGCGGCTATCCCCAAATCGTGGGTGATAAAAAGAATGGCGGTGCCCATTTTTTGCGACATCTCTTTTAAAAGTTTGAGGATATGAGCCTGCACGGTTACATCCAACGCCGATGTGGCTTCGTCGGCGATCAGGATTTCAGGTGAGCTCAGAAGGGCCAGGGCAATTTTATAGCGCTGGGCCATGCCGCCGCTGATCTCATGAGTATAGGACTTCAGCAGGCGGTCTGTTTCCGTCAAGCCCACATCAGCCAGCTTTTCTTTTGCTATTAGGCGAATTGCTGTTTTCTCTTTCAAGTTTTGCTGCTTGCATTTTTGGTCGATTTCATCCTGCAGGTACATGCGGATCAGTCTGAAAATCTGTTCCCCCAGTGTAAACACCGGGTTGATGCTGGACTGGGGGTTCTGGAATATCATGGCGATGGATCTGCCCCGCACGCGAATGAGTTCACGATTGGAAAGTTTGAGCAAATCTGCCCCATCAAAGAAAACGCGGCCTGTGCGTTGACGGGAAAGCTGAGGGATCAGGTCCAGCAGCGACTTGGCGGTGACACTTTTGCCGCAGCCGGTTTCACCGACCAGAGCTAGGATTTCTCCGGCGTAAAGTGTGAATTCGATCCCTTCAAGAATTTTCACCACACCCCGGGATCCCTCAAAACTGACGGTCAAGTCTTCCACGCTGAGAATTGGCTCTTGCTGTGTCTTGCTTGACATATTCATCCGGTTTAATTTGGATCCAGGATCTCTTTCAAGCTATCCCCGAAAATGTTGAAAGCCGTCACCAGCAGAAACATGGCAAATCCTGGAACGATGGCAATCCACCACTCTCCTAAAAGGTTTTGGGCGCCATTCCAGACCATGAGCCCCCAGTCGGCATGGGGGGGCTGAGTGCCCAGTCCCAGAAAACTGAGCACACCTATGGCGATGATGGCCGGACCTAAATCCAGCAGCATCATGACAATGACGGGTGCCAGAACATTGGGCAACAGATGGCGCAACAAAATATAGACTCTACCATAGCCCAGCATCTGGGCGGCTTCGATGTAGAGCATGTTTTTTAGCGACAGCACCTCGCCCTGAACCAGACGGGTGTACCAGGGCCACCAGGGGATGACCAGTGCAATCAGTGCCGTCATCGTTCCAGCACCGATGACAACCGCCACGGCCATGGCCACCAGCGCTGTTGGAAAAGAGAGTACCAGCTCAACGGTGCGCATGATAATCGCCCCGGATACGCCCTCTCGATACCCGGCCCACAGACCCAGGGGTACGCCGATCACGGCGGCCATCAATACGATAAAAAAGCCGCCGAATACGGAAACACGGGCACCAAAAATCACCCGACTTAAAAGGTCCCGGCCATAGATATCCGTTCCTAAAAAATGATCTCTTGAAAAAGGCTGTAATCTTTCCTCGAGGTTGGTGGCACCCTTGCCCTGTTCCGGGTACGGCGCCACCCACGGTGCAAAAATAGCCGACAGCATGATGATGATCAGAACCAGTGTCGAAAAAACCGCCAGTTTTTTTCTTAAAAACAAGCGCAGATTGTAGCCCCTTGCCTTGCGGTGGTCCTCGAGGGCCTCCTGGGCCAATTTATTAAAATCGTATGTTTTTGTTTGCATAGCAGCACTTCACTTGATGCGTGGATCAACCAGCCTACGCATGATGTCGGTGGCTGTATTGGCCAGAACATAGATGGAACCAACGGTAAAGGTCACCCCCATCAGGGCCGGGAAATCGAGGCTGGTGATGGCGATCAGGGCGTAATAACCGATACCCGGCCAGTTGAAAATCATCTCCACAAAAAAGGTGTTCAACATGGTCAGGGCCACCATAAGCCCGATCACGGTCAGGATGGGTGAGAGTGCGTTGCGCAGCCCATACCGGAAATAGAGCACACCTTCGCTGATGCCCGACGCCCGCGCCGCCAGAATATAATCCTGGGTCATCACTTCCAACAGCGAGGAACGGGTCAGACGGGCAATAAACCCCAACGGCCCCAGGGTCAGGGCGGCCACCGGAAGCACCATGTGCCAAGCTACATTGAAAAAGGCGGTAAAGTTCCCGGTGACCAGGCTGTCCACAAAACTAAAGCCCGTGATCAGTTCGATGGGGTGTGTGAACTCCAGCATACTGTCCAGCCTTCCCTGCAGAGGGAACCAGCCCAGTTGATCGAAAAAAAACAGCTGCAGCAAGAGGGCCAGGAAAAAGATGGGTAGACTCACGGCTGCTGCCGTAAACCACTTGATGGTCTCATCCAGCCAGCTACCCTGCTTTATAGCGGCGATACCCCCGACAAGTATGCCCAGCAGGACGGCAACAATCAAGGCCAGCAGCACCAGCTCCAGGGACATGGGAATTTTCTCTGACAGATCTTTCAACACCGGACGGTGGGTTCTTAGGGAAAGCCCCATATCACCTTGAAGCAGTTTGTCCATGTAACGCAGGTACTGGATGTAGAGGGGTTTATCCAGGCCCAGCTCCAGCCTGGCCTGTTCGATCTGTTCCGGCTTGGCATTTCCGCCCACATACAGGGCGGCCACATCACCCGGAATAGCCCGCGTAAAGAAAAAGACCAGTACGCTGAGAACCAGCAGCAAAGCCGCAAGCCCAGCAAGACGTTTGAGGGTGAAAAGGGTCAGATTCATGACAGCCAGTTAAACATTTTAATTGGTCCCGCTAAAGAAGCCGGGACCTTACCCGTTATTCGTTCGTTAT
>CAYOIU010000013.1:0-27071 GCA_964404085.1 uncultured Desulfobacteraceae bacterium
ATCATCAATGTCGAGGACTTGAACAGGTTTGAGCCGAACGCAAAGGTTGATGCAGAAGCCTTGAGAGAAAAGGGGCTCCTCAGGAAAAAGAAACTTGGCGTGAAGCTTCTGGGGAACGGCCAACTGGATCACCCCGTTGTCATTGAGGTGGAGCGAGCCAGCAAATCTGCAAAAGAGAAGATTGAAGAGGCAGGGGGAAAGGTCGAGATCGTTTAGGTGTTTTGCCCGACCAGTTACAGCGCTTTTTCAAGTAATGTTATATCAAATATGGAGATAAAGTAAGTTGATCGGCGGCTTCCAAAATATTCCCAAGATCCCTGAACTCAAGAAAAGGATATTTTTCACCCTGGCCATGCTGGCCGTATACAGGCTGGGTTGTCATATCCCGACTCCCGGGATCAATGGCGCGGCCATGGCGGCATTTTTCGGGTCCAAGCAAGGGACGCTCTTTGGGCTCTTTGACATGTTCTCAGGAGGCGCGCTGAAAAGGATGTCCGTTATGGCACTGGGCATTATGCCCTACATCAGTGCATCCATCATCCTGGAGTTGTTGACCGTTGTCGTCCCTTATCTGGAGAAACTAAAAAAGGAAGGGGAGCAGGGTCGGAAAAAGATTACCCAGTATACACGATACGGGACCGTTATTCTGAGCGTTATTCAGGGTTTTGGTATCGCAATCGGACTGGAGAGAATGACGAGCCCTGGTGGAGCCATGGTTGTTCCAGTTGGAGGATGGGGATTCAGAATCCTCACTGTCCTGACACTGACGGCCGGGACCGCTTTTCTCATGTGGCTGGGAGAGCAGATCACTGAAAGGGGAATAGGAAACGGCATTTCTCTGATCATTTTCGCCGGGATCGTCGCCAGGTTTCCGGTGGCAGTAGCAAATACCTTCCGGATGATGGGGACCGGCGAGGTCACCCCTTTCTTCATGGCATTGATCGTAGCGTTGATGGTGGCGGTTATCGGGGTGATCGTTTTTGTTGAAATGGGGCAGAGGCGGATTCCGGTCCAATACGCCAAACGCGTGGTCGGTCGAAAAATGTATGGAGGGCAGAGTACACATCTTCCCCTGAAGGTGAATACTGCAGGTGTTATTCCGCCGATTTTCGCGTCCTCCATTATCATGTTTCCGGCTACCATCGCTAATTTTCTCAGCACCAAGCAGTTTCCGTGGCTGCAGCATATTGTGGGATATCTTGCCCCTGGACACGTGGTGTACATTTTGGTCTATGTCATTTTTATCTTTTTCTTCTGCTATTTTTACACGGCCGTACATTTCAATCCGGTGGATGTTGCCGACAATATGAAACGCTACGGCGGATTTGTGCCCGGCATCAGGCCCGGCAAAAACACGGCGGACTATATCGACAGGGTTTTGACCAGAATTACCTTTTCCGGAGCCATATACGTGTCGGCGGTCTGCATACTGCCTCAAATCTTGATCTATAAACTCAACGTGCCTTTTTATTTTGGTGGTACGGCCCTGTTGATTGTGGTGGGCGTCGCCATGGACACCGTGAATCAGATTGAATCACACATGTTGACAAGGCACTACGAGGGCCTCATGAAGAAAGGCTTCGGACGCTCCAGGTAATTTTCTGAGGCGGACCTCTGGTCGCGGCTGAAGTACGTAATGGAGTGCTTGGAGGATCGACAATGAAAGTAAGACCATCAGTAAAAAAAATATGTAATCACTGCAAAATCATCAGGCGCAAAGGCGTTACGCGAGTGATTTGTATTAACCCCAGACACAAGCAACGTCAAGGGTAGTGGTTTAGACCTCATATGAGAAGGAGCTGAAGATTGGCTAGAATTGCTGGTATAGATTTACCAAGGGGTAAAAGAATTGAGATCGCTTTGACCTATATCTATGGTATTGGGAGGAGTTCTTCTCAAAAGATCCTTACAGCGGCCGGTATAGACTGGGGCACCAAATCAGATATCCTCACGGATGAGGAAGTGGCCCGGATCCGTAAAATCATAGATGAGCACCACAAGGTTGAAGGGGATCTCAGGCGGGATGTGTCCATGAATATCAAGCGTCTCATGGACCTCGGTGCGTATAGAGGATTAAGGCACAGAAAAGGTCTTCCTGTGAGGGGGCAGAGAACAAGTACCAACGCAAGGACGCGGAAGGGCCCGCGAAGGGCTGTCATGGGCAGAAAGAAAAAGTAACTGCTGAGGGAGAATAATGGCAAAAACCAAGGGCAAAAAGGTTAGAGCGAAAAAGGAAAAGAAAAACGTTCCTTCAGGCATCGTTCACATTCAGTCGACTTTCAACAATACCATCATCACCATCACGGACAATGAAGGCAATGTCATTGGATCGTCCAGCGCCGGAAGGGCGGGCTTCAAGGGTTCCAGAAAGAGTACGCCTTTTGCGGCTCAGCTTGCTGCGCAGGATGCCTTGCGGCAGGCCATGGAACAGGGTTTGAGATTTGCCGAGGTGAGGGTGAAAGGACCTGGTGTCGGTCGAGAGGCAGCCCTGCGCGCGCTTCAGATGGACGGGTTTAGTGTCAGTGTCATACGAGATGTGACCCCAATCCCCCATAACGGGTGCAGGCCGCCAAAAAGAAGAAGGGTATAGGCGGGGGCCGGCTCAGGATGCGTTTTTTTATTTGAACAGAGCACTATTTATGTCATTTCAAGAATGACGAGTCATACATTCAGGAGGGGCTGATTTGGCCAGATATAATGCATCATCATGCAGGTTGTGCCGGAGAGAGAACCTGAAGCTTTTTTTGAAAGGGGACAGGTGCTACGGCGACAAGTGCGCTTTCGAGAGAAGGCCCTATGCACCAGGCCAGCATGGACAGAGACGTGGTCGAAAGTTTTCTGACTACAGACTCCAGCTCAGAGAGAAACAAAAGATAAAACGCATCTATGGAGTTCTGGAGAAACAATTTAGAGGGTACTATTACAGGGCTGAAAGGCAAAAAGGCATTACGGGCATCAATCTGCTGATGCTCCTCGAGTGTCGGCTGGATAATCTGGTGTATCGAAGCGGCTTTTGCTCTTCACGAAATCAGGCCCGACAACTGGTGAGACACAACCACTTTTTGGTCAACAATCGCAAGGTCAATATCCCCTCTTATCGGGTTGCACCAGGAGACGTGATTGAAGTCACCGAAAAGAGCAGAAAGGTGAAGCAGATCCTTGATGCCATGGAGACAGTGGTCAGGCGGGGAGTTCCCGGTTGGGTTGAGCTTGAAAAGGAAAAATTCAAGATAACGCTCAAGGCACTTCCTAATCGTGAAGACTTGACAATGCCCATGCAGGAACAACTCGTTGTGGAGCTGTATTCCAAGTAGTTGAAACCAGCACCTTAGGTTGTTTGAGACGTAGCTTTCTACGATTCAATAAACATCACAAACACGACAAAAGGGGAGGCTTTTTTGAGAGATCTAAAAAGCAAGAACTGGCGTGAGCTAATCCGGCCCAAGCGGATTGAAATCCAACAGGGGTCCTATACCAACTCCTATGGGAAATTCGTGTGCGAGCCCCTGGAACGGGGTTTTGGCGTTACGATTGGAAATTCCTTACGCCGTATACTTTTATCTTCTTTGCAGGGAGCTGCCATCGTTTCGGTCAGTTTCGACGGTGTCCTGCACGAGTTCAGCACCATCCCAGGAGTTCAGGAAGATGTGACCGACATCATTCTGAATTTGAAAGAGGTCAAACTGAAGCTTCTCGAGGGTGAAGAGGCCGTTGTCCACCTCACAAAGGAAGTGGAAGGCCCTGTCACTGCTGCCGACATAGATACCCACGGACTCGTCGAAATACTTAATCCGGATATGACTATTGGCACCCTCAATAAGGAAGCCAAACTCCATATGGAGATGGTGGTCCGATGCGGAAAGGGCTATGTCCCCGCTGAGGGTAACAAGACGAAAGAAATGGATGTGGGGATGATAGCCATTGATGCCATTTTTTCGCCTATCCAAAAAGTCAATTTCGTTGTAACAAATGCCAGGGTTGGGCAGATTACGGACTACGACAAATTGACCTTGGAGGTATGGACAGACGGCAGTTTGCTCCCAGAGGATGCTGTGGCATATGCTGCAAAAATACTGAAAGAGCAGATGACGCCGTTTATCAATTTCGAGGAAGAACCGGAACCTGTGGAAGATGAAGAAGAGGCAGAAGAAGAAAAACTCAATGAAAATCTCTTCAGGCCGGTGTCTGAACTTGAACTTTCCGTGCGCTCCGCAAACTGTCTGAAGAATGCAAACATTCGCTTGATTGGGGAGTTGGTCCAGAAGAGTGAACAGGAAATGCTCAAGACCAAGAACTTTGGAAGGAAATCCCTAAACGAGATCAAGTCGATCCTTGAAGAAATGGGCCTTTCACTCGGCATGGTGGTGGAAAACTTTCCCCCTGCCGAGTTGACTGAGGGAGAGGCGGAAGAAAAGGAAGAGGAAAAGGAAAATGAGGCATAGGAAGGCAGGCAAGGAATTAAGCCGGAATACGAGCCATCGAAGAGCCCTGCTGAGAAACATGGTTACTTCGCTGTTTCAACATGAACAGATAGAAACGACCGATATAAAAGCCAGGGCTATACGGCCCGTCGCGGAAAAACTGATTACACTGGCCAAACGTGGTGATCTCCATGCGCGACGTCAGGCAATGTCGTTCATGCAGGACAAGGCGGTAACCCACAGGCTTTTTGAAGAATTGAAAGACAGATATCTTGACAGGCAGGGTGGTTATGTGAGAATCGTAAAGAAGGGGTATCGTAAAGGCGACGGGGCACCGGTATCGATTGTTCAACTGCTCCCTGCAGAAGAAGGGAAGAAACCCAAAAAGAAAAAGACAAAGAAGACGGCAACTGTGAAATCCGGTGCCGGCAAACCAAGAAAAGATGAAAAAAAGGAAACGAAGCCTCCGGCAGCCGGGAAACCCGCCGGGAAAAAAGATGATAGCCAAACGAAAGAAAACGCTGCCGCAGACAAGAAACCAACAGAAAAAGGGGAGGCCTGATTTCCTCTTTAACTCCACGCTGAAAACCTGTCTTGAAGTATCGGCGCTGATCAATGGTTGAACGAAAGATGATAAAAACCTCCTTGTCATTCATTTTGACAAGGAGGTTTTTTTTGTGAGGAGCTTCCGGTGAGAGAATTCAATCACAAGGATCTTTTGGGCATCGGGCAGTTATCCATTGAAGATATTGAACTCATCTTGGATACTGCTGAGTCACTGAAATTCATATCGTCAAGGGATATCAAAAAAGTGCCTACTCTGAGGGGGAAGAGCGTTGTTCATTTTTTCTATGAACCCAGCACAAGGACCAGAACCTCATTCGAAGTGGCTGCGAAACGGTTGAGTGCCGACGCGGTCAGCCTTTCGGCATCAACGAGCAGCATGGTCAAAGGTGAAACACTCATTGATACGGTCAGAAATATCCAGGCCATGAATCCCGATCTCATCGTACTGCGTCATTCATCAAGCGGTGCGCCTCACCTGGTGGCCAGGGAAGTCACCGCTTCCGTTATCAATGCCGGTGACGGCATCAATGAACACCCCACCCAGGCGCTTCTGGATCTTTTTACGATCAGGGAGCACAAGGGGAGGATCAGGGGTCTGAAAGTGGCCATTATCGGAGATATTTCGCATAGCCGGGTCGCCCGATCCAATATCATAGGGTTGACCAAAATGGGAGCCGAGGTTACGGTTTCCGGGCCTCCAACCATGATGCCAATGGGAATAGAGGCCTTTGGAGTGAAGGTCAAGAATGACCCCCTGGAGGCGGTGAAGGGGAAAGACGTGGTCATGGTACTGCGCATTCAACTGGAAAGGCAGAGTAAAAGGATTTTTCCCGGTGTTAGAGAATACGCCTGTTTTTTCGGACTGAACGCCAGGCTTGTTGAAAGGGCAAAAAAGGACGTCATTATCATGCATCCCGGCCCCATCAACAGAGGTGTGGAGATCAACTCTGACGTGGCGGATGGTCCCTATTCCGTCATCCTTGATCAGGTGTCTAATGGGGTCGCCGTAAGAATGGCATTGCTTTATCTGCTTATTGGAGGGACGCGAAGTGTCGATTTGGATTAAAGGGGGCGAACTGGTTGATCCCGGAAGAGGGGTTATCGAGCAGTCGGATATCATCGTGGAGCGCGGAAAAATCGCGAAGATCTTACCCCGGGGGACTTTTCGAGAAGCCGGTCCCCACCTGAAGATTATTGATGCCTCCGAAAAACACGTTGTTCCGGGTCTTGTCGACATGCATGTTCATTTGAGGGAACCCGGCGAAGAATACAAAGAAACCATTGCCACGGGTGCAAAAGCAGGGGTCGTTGGAGGATTCACCTCCCTGGCGTGCATGCCAAACACCATTCCCCCAAACGACAGCAGTGCCGTTACCGAGTTCATTCTTCGCCAGGCGCGAAAGGCCGGCCTGGCAAGGATCTATCCCATCGGGGCCATAACGGTTGGTCAGGCGGGAGATGTGCTCGCGGAATTCGGGGACATGAAAAAGGCCGGGGCGGTCGGGGTTTCTGAAGACGGGTATTCTGTTGCAAACAGCGAATTGATGAGAAGGGCCATGGAATATGCGCGGTTCCATGATCTCACGGTCATATGCCATTGTGAGGATACACATCTCTCCGCAGGAGGGGCGATGCATGAGGGCGTCGTATCCACGCGGATAGGACTGCCGGGCATTCCTGCAGCAAGCGAAGAAATAATGGTGTTCAGGGAAATTGCCCTGGCAAGGTTGACAGTGACCCCCGTGCATATTGCACACGTGAGCACGGAAGGATCCGTCAATTTGATACGCAGGGCCCGGGAAGAAGGCTTGTTGGTTACCGCTGAGACTGCACCTCACTATTTTCATTTGGACCACAACGCTGTCATAGGGTATGACACCCGGTATAAGGTGAACCCGCCGTTGAGGACTCCGGCCGATGTGGAGGCCATCAAAAGTGCGCTTTCAGAAGGTGTCATTGACGCCATCGCAACAGACCATGCACCCCATAGTCCCATGGAGAAAGACCTGGAGTTTGACCGGGCGGCCTGCGGCATGATTGGCCTGGAAACGGCCTTGCCCCTTACCCTGGCGCTGGTGAGAGAAGGTGTATTCGGCATGGCGGAGGCCCTGCGCAAACTCTCTTACAATCCATCCAAGATTCTTGGAATTCCGGGAGGGGTTCTGGCGGAAGGGGCCCCTGCCGATCTGAGCGTGATCGATGCAGAGACGGAATATACCATGAAAGAAGAGGATTTTCACTCGAAGAGCAAGAATTCTCCGTTCATTGGAATGGCACTGAGGGGAAGGAATGATTTGACCATGATAGGGGGAAAGGTTGTCTGGCAAAGAGACACCGCACATACTGATCGTCGATGATGAAAAGAGCATGCGGGAATTTCTCGAGATCATGCTGACCCAGGAGGGCTACCTGGTTACACTGGCGGACAGTGGTAGGACCGCTTGCCGGATACTTGATCGAGAGGATTTCGACCTGGTCATCACCGATATCCGAATGAAGGATGTGGACGGCATCGACGTATTGAGAAAGAGCAGAAGTCTGAATCCGGGCACCAAGGTCGTCCTGATATCCGCATTTGCGACGGCCGAGACGGCGGTTGAGGCCATGAAAGAGGGGGCCTATGACTACATACCCAAACCTTTCAAAGTCAACGAACTCAAGGCCATTGTTCAGGATGCCCTGGAGGCCAAAGAGAAGGGTGTTGAAGAAGTAGAGGGGTCTCGGGAAAAGCGCAGCCGCCATTTCGGACTTCTGGTGGGTGAAAGCGATCAGATGAAGAAGGTCTATGACCTTGTCATGCGTGTGGCCGGCACGAAAACCAATATCCTGATTTCCGGGGAAAGCGGGACCGGAAAAGAACTGGTGGCAAAGGCCTTACATCATTCCAGTCCCAGGAAGGATAGATCCTTCGTTATCATCAGTTGTGCCGGGATCCCTGAAAATCTCATCGAGAGCGAATTGTTCGGTTACAAGAAAGGGGCCTTTACCGGGGCCAGCGGTGATAAGAGCGGCCTTTTTGACGTGGCCGACGGCGGCACCGTCTTCCTGGACGAAGTGGGGGAATTGTCTCCGTCGATACAGGTGAAGCTCTTGCGGGTGATACAGGAACGGACATTTACAGCGGTAGGTGGTACAGAGGAAAAGAGTGTCGATGTTCGGTTTATTTCGGCGACAAACAGGGATTTGGAAAAAGAGGTGATTCAAAACAGGTTTCGCGAAGACCTCTATTTCAGACTCAATGTTATTCATATCCCCATACCGCCTTTGAGAAAAAGAGAGGGCGATTTGCCGATCCTGGCTAAGTATTTTCTTGAAAAATATTCAGAGGAGTTTGGCAAGGATATCAAGAAAATCTCCGCCTTTGCCATGGATATCCTGAAGGAATATCCCTTCCCGGGGAATGTCCGGGAGCTGGAGAATATCATTGAAAGGAGTGTTGCCCTTGAATCCTCAAATATTGTCCTGCCGGAGAGCCTTACCCTTTCAAACCTCCAGAAAGAGAGAAGGAACCGGAGGGAAAGTGATCTTACCTCAGAGGGTATAGACCTGGAAAAGGTTCTGGGCGGCGTAGAGAGGGATTATGTTCTCAAGGCCCTCAGAATGTCCCACGGATCGAGACAGCGGACGGCGCAACTCCTGGGCATCAGCATACGTTCCTTGAGATACCGCATGGAAAAGCTGGGATTGAATTCTGTTCCCCGGAATCATGAGTAAGGCTTTTTTGACAGGATGCTCGAGAGGGAAAATAGAGAAATCGAGAATTTTTTCCATCAAGGCAGATATTTGACTTTGAGCGAATTTAGCCTGGACTGAATGATATCAAAGTGACTTGAGTCTTCAGTATATAGTGTCGCGCCGATTGAGAGAGCAGTGAAAGCGATTTGCACATCGTAGAGGAAGCTCGATTTCTTGGAGAGGGTCATGTATTGTTGCGGAATATCTGCGAAGAAATGCCCGATTTCAATATACTGTTTAACGGATAAGGTGACGATTCTGCCGGCATCCCTATAAGGTCTTTGTAAACGATTAATAAGCCTTTCAGATGCCTTGCTTTTGCTTCCTGCCCATAGCTCCATCAGCACTATTGCTGAAAAGTACTTGGTGGTTCCTCGTTGCTGCATTACATCGGCATGTGAACGATCTCGAATAAAAGAGATATAGACATTCGTGTCATACATAACTTTCATTTGAAAGCCTCTTCGATTATATCGCCCTTTCCACCGATCTGATCGTGAACCTTGATGATTTCATCGTCAATAATTGCCATCTCCAAAGCCTTGTTGATCGCCTCTTTTTCAGTCTTTGCTTGAAAGATTATCCTCGCTCTATCCACGTATTCCTGATTCAAAACAACTGTCTTTTTCACCATTTTTGACATTTATATCACCTCATTTACCATATATATAGGCATATAATATGGCTATAGTTTCTATAAGTCAACGAGAAAATAGATTACCCTTATTCTTTTTCATGCCCAGCTGGTTCATATTCCGAAATTTCCCCTTTGAAAAAGGGGCTGGGGATTCTTACAAAAGTTCTGACAAAAAACGGCAGCTGACTGACAAAAATTGTCAGCAAATGGATTGATACCCGCTGTCGGGAAGAGGTATCCTCTTTTTCGTGCAATCATTATTTAGCTAAAACCTGTTGAAATTACATCATAAAAATATGAAAAGAGTCTTCATAGAGGAAGTCTGGCACGCAATTTGTATCGTAAAGAGGAAAAAGGCTTCAAGAATTGCGGGCTTTTGTCGATCTAAGAGGTGTAATTGCTTTTCTGAAAGGGGGTGAAGGGGAACGAGAGGGGTTTGTGAGACACGCAATTTTCTACTTATCTGATCACAGTCAATGGAAACAAATTTAGGAGGAGAAAAATGTTTACCAAAATGCATGCAAAAGATGAAAAAGGTTTCACCCTGATTGAATTGATGATCGTTATTGCGATCATCGGGATCCTGGCAGCCATCGCCATCCCGCAGTTTTCCGCATACAGAGCCAGATCCTATGATGCAGCAGCCGCAGCCGATCTCAGGAATGCGGCCACGGCCCAAGAAGCATATTTTGTTGATAATCAGCGCTACGTTGCGACTCCTTCTATTCTCGCGGGTGCAACTTACGGCTTTTACACTTCGAAAGGGGTCTTAATCACAACTTGTGCCGGTGGAACTACGAACTATGTTATGAGATTTCACCATCCGTCCGGTAATGAAAATTGGATACTGAGTGGTCCTGGCGGTTCAGTCAGCAAATACTAGAGAAGAGTTGGATCTAAGTAAGGCGTCTTGATGAGTTAGCAGTTTCATGACTTATCTTGACGCCTTTCCAATTTTTGCATGGTCTGGGACAAGATGTTTTCCCAATTTGTGAGAGTTAGTGATTGTTTTTTGCACGCTTGTCTCAGTAATTTCAGCGTTAAGTACGCACTTGGCATCATATTCTTGCTTCTATTCGGATCCGTAAGTCGGGTGAGAAATCTATCAAATATTTGCCCGCGTTGAATGAGCCGCAATGCCTCTTTGACTTCTTTTTGAGAGCGTCTTGTAAGCCCTTTACGAAAGAAGATTTCAGCTAAATGAAGATGCATCATTATGTCGTTCGGTCTTTTTCGCAGTGCATCTTGAAAGTAAACAGCAGCACGACTGAGCGCCCCCTTTTGCTTATATGCTATGGCAAGCTTGTCCGATATGATATTCCTCAGTTTGCTACTGCTATTGGCTTTTCGAAAATGGAAAATGGCCTGATCCGATTTTCTCCGCTTTAGCAACATTACGCCAATATTGTAATGAGCCCCAGCATAAAATGGATTTAAGGAGAGGCTCTTACGTAACAATCGAACAGTTTGTTCATATTCTCCTTCTAAGGCCATTATTGCAGCTAAGTTATTGTAAATGTCTGGAAAGTTGGAGGTCAATGCTAAACTTTTGCTATAGAAATCTTTTGCTGTTACGTAATCTTTTTCATCAGAATAAAGCTTACCCATGTTGTAATATGTAAGAAATTTTTCATCTTTCGTTATTGAAAGTGGGCTTTTGAGAGCAAGCTGATATTCGGAAGTGGCTTCCTTTTTCAGTCCGTGATCCTGATAATATTTTCCTAGGTTATGGTGCGGCCGAAAAAGGTTGGGAGACTTATCCACTGCATCAATCCAGAGGCTCTTTTCATTTTTCCACGTGAAATTTCGCATAAAGGTGGAATGGCCAAAGCCTATGAGGACCAGGATAAAGAAGGAGAATAGAATAAACTCCATCGCTTTTCTTGTGGCGAATGTGTCGAGCAAATAATGGAAGCCCATCGCGACGGGCACAAACAAGAACATGGATGGGAGATAATTTCTATGTTCGAATATGAGTTCAAGGGGGAAGATGCTTGATTCAATCAAGTGGTTTAGGAAAAAGAAGAGAATAGAGAACGAAATGAAAGGCCTCTTCCTGGATAACAGCAGAGCTCCAGCTATCGACCCGGCGATGATAAGGACAGATAACAATGTGGAAAACGGGTGCAATAGAGATGTGGAGACGGTGATGTCGTGGGCTATATTTAACCTGTTTGGCATAGGATAAAAGAGAAGGGAGATATAAAAGAGGATGATGCGCGGTTCTGTCAGGAGTCTTTGTCCCAGGGTAAAGGGTCTGTTTTCATAACCGTTGAGAAAGGAGAGCGGACTGCCTGATTTGATATAGAGATACACAAGGCCGCAACAGAGGACCAGGCCAAGGAGAGCCATAAGTTTAAGAAGGTTCTTGCGGAGAAAGTGCGTTAGATCCTCTTGAAGAATGAGCATTTCATAGAGGAGCAGACTTAGTGGGAGCATGGCCGCATTTTCTTTGGAACTCAGGGCCAGTAAGAATGAAACAGAGCAAATCGCGAAAAAAGGCGCTTTTTGTGCCCTGGTATCAGCGGTTCTTGCTTTTAGATAAAAATACATTGCCATGATATAAAACATGGCAGCGAAGGATGCCATCCTCTGCACGATATAGGTGATAGCTTGGGTCTGGATGGGGTTGATAGCCCAGAGCAGCGCCGCAATAAGAGCAATAAAATACGCATTAGGCTCGTATTTTTTTCTTAACGTTGGAAGGGTTAACGTTCGATATATAAAGAGAAACAAAAAAACGGACGATATCAGGTGAATCAGGATATTGACGAGGTGATAACCGGCGACGTGAAGGCCCCCAAAATAGTAATTCAACGCAAAGCTGAGACATGCGACCGGCCGGTACGGCATGGCAGGGTTGTTCCTGTCGGAAAAAATCGCCGACTTTATAGACGGCCACGATATCTTGGTCATATGGAGTAACGGATTCTCGGTGATGTTTGGCACATCATCGAAGTGCCATGAGCAATGAAAGGAATTGGAATAAATCAAGAAAATAAGGATGGAAAGGCTGATCAGAGCAAATGCCACCATACGGCAGTGAGTGAGCCCAGTTTCTTTTTGATCGCTGGAAAAGCAGGTCATGACGAGCCTCCTGAAAATTGTTGTACAGATAGTCTGCAAATATTGTACCGCAGATTTGAGCGGTGTTTCCTTCACGTCAACTCTTTTTAAAAGGAATAAATAAGATGCGACGGATATTGCGCGAACACGAAAAAGGTTTCACCCTGATTGAATTGATGATAGTTATAGCAATCATTGGTATTCTCAGTGCTATTGCAATCCCACAATACTCAGCCTATAGAACCAGGTCTTTCAACGCAGCAGCTATCTCGGATCTCAAGAACGCTGAGATTGCCCAGGAGATCTATTTCTCAGCAAACCTAACCTATTGCGCAAGTATCAGCGCGCTTATCGGTACTACCTATATGCTTCTGCCGTCAAAGGGTGTAACCCTGACTATTGGTGCCACGAGCACTGGTATCAACGGTTTTGTTATGCGAACAAGACAAGCTTCCGGCGATGCTACTTTCAAAATTCAAGGGCCAGGAGGCTCGATTCAGAAAGAATGAGAAAGCAAATGAAAATACTCTTCACTTGAAAAAGAAATCATTTTCATGCCGCATACAAATTCTCGACTGTTTATCCGATGTTTTCTCGTATTATCCCTGTCAGCGGTAATCATCTCCATCGTTGTTCTTTCTCTGGTACCTCCTGTTAGTAAAGACGCCCTCACACACCATTTGGCCGTGCCCAAGCTGTACCTCCAACAGGGTGGTATCCATGAGATTCCTTCTCTCTCCTTCTCCTATTTTCCAATGAACCTGGATCTGCTCTATATCATACCTCTCTATTTGGGGAGCGACATAGCTCCAAAACTCATCCACTTTTGCTTTGCCTTGCTCACCGCGTGGTTGATTTTCGCTTTTCTCAGGCAGAGAACCAATACTTCCTATGCCCTTTTTGGAGTTGTTCTTTTCCTGTCCATCCCCATTATCGTCAAACTTTCCACAACGGTCTACGTGGATCTCGGCCTGATCTTTTTCTCCACTGCGGCACTTCTTTTGTTGATCAAGTGGCAAAGCCGAAACTTTCAGATCAGATTCTTGGTTGTCTCGGCAATCTCTTGCGGCTTGGCAATGGGAACAAAATACAATGGCCTTATCACCTGTTTTTTGCTGACTCTTTTTGTCCTATTCATCTCAACTAGGTCAAATCTGGAAGAAACGCTTGGAATAATCAAGCCCATAGGATATGGATTCCTGTTCTTAACCGTTGCCATGATCATTTTTTCACCGTGGATGATCAGGGATTACGTATGGACCGGCAATCCCATCTACCCACTCTATGACCAATGGTTCAACCCTAATTATGTCGCGCGGAAGCCCATAGGATTATTTGCATACAGAGCATTGGTTTATCATGAAAGCTGGTGGGAAATATTACTCCTCCCCATACGGATCTTTTTCCAAGGTCAGGATGGCAATCCGCAGTTCTTTGACGGGAAACTCAACCCGTTCCTCCTGGTGTTCTCTCTCCTTGCTTTTTATCGCCTGAGAGAAGATTCGGGAAAGATCAAGGGGGAAAAAAAGATTCTCCTTGCCTTTGCGAGTCTCTATTTCGCTTTTGCCTTTTTCAGTTCGGGACTGAGGATACGATACATCTCGCCCATTATTCCCCCATTGGTAATTTTGGCCGTTTTCGGGATTAAGCGAATGTTTGACAGTATTGATGAATTTAGTTCTGTCAACTCGAAAAATATAGGAAAATTGTTTGCCCTGTTTTTGCCGCTTTTAGCGATCAGCCTGAATGCTATCTATATTTATACACAATTTGAGTATGTAAAACCCCTCAGCTATATTTCAGGAAACGTAGCTCGTGATGACTATATCGAGAAGTACCGTCAGGAATATCCTGCCATAAAATATATCAACGGCCAATTGCCAAAGAATTCAACCGTCCTTTTTATTTTTGTTGGCAACAGGGGATACTATTGTGACAGGCGGTACAGATTTGACATGGAGGATAACAAAAGTCAGTTTTCAACGCTTCTCAAAAGTTCGCACGATCCAAAGGCGGTTTGGCTAGAACTGAGAAGGGAGGGTTTCACCCATATTTTGATTAATACGGGTATATTCAGTCGATGGGCTTCTAAGTCGTTTAGTCCTTTGGATCTGAACCAAATCAAATCATTTTTCAAGGGATACCTTCGTCTTCTCTACCACAAGAACGGTTACGGTGTTTTCGTGTTGGCAAGGAAGAGATTGCCTGACCAAGGATAATTCGGGAACTATTTTCAGAGAAAAATCAGTTCAATGAGTCTCTCAGCAGTCACGCTTGAGCAGGAACATGGTGTTCCGGCGAAAAAGAAGAAAAGGAAGATCAATCGTCATATTTATGACGTTTCGTCGTCAGGAAAGAAACGATCATGCCAATCTTGACTTGATGACGCCAAGCTTTTGAAATTCTTTCCGATTCCCCTTTCATGAAGTCGTTGCTATTATTGACAGGAAACACAAATATCCCATGATATGAATGGCATGCATCTTGTATCAAGTGTTGCAATCAGGTAAGAAGAGTTTTCTAATTCTTTTGTGGTGAAGGTGTGGTTAAGATGGTTGCATCTTTGTTTTTTTAAACGAAACAGATATATGAAGCTGAGGTGGATTCATGGGTATAGCGAGGGCCTTGAACGGAAGTATTGCGGTGATAGGATGTGGCTATTGGGGAAAGAATCTCATCCGCAATTTTTTTGACCTGAAGGCATTGGGCCTGATTTGTGACAAAAACGAAGAGGCGCTTGCCCGTTTCAAGGAGCAGTATCAAGGAGTGAAAACCTGTTTAGCCTTGAATGAAGTCATTTCGCGAGATGATATCCTGGGAGTTGCAATTGCGACACCTGCAGAGACGCACTATACCTTAGCGAGGGAAGTGCTCCTTGCAGGAAAGCATGCCTTTATAGAAAAGCCGTTTGTGTTGCACGAATCACAGGCAGGTGAACTCATAGAACTGGCGAAGAAGGTTGGACGGGTGATTATGGTCGGGCATGTGCTTCAGTTTCACCCGGTTTTCGTCAAGCTCAAAGAATTGGCCAATTCCGGCGAATTGGGAAGAATCAATTATATTTATTCCCACCGCTTGAACCTGGGGAAGATACGCCGGGAAGAAAACATCCTTTGGTCATTTGCCCCCCACGATATCTCAATGATTCTGTCACTTGCCGGTGAGGAGCCGGAAAGTATTCAAGCAATCGGGGGTTGCTATCTTCACCAGAAGATAGCTGATGTGACCACCACACACCTTTCATTTCCGTCAGGTCTTCTGGCTCACCTCTTTGTATCCTGGCTTCATCCTTTTAAGGAGCAAAAGCTGGTGGTTGTGGGTGATAAAAAAATGGCCGTATTTGATGATACCCAGGATTGGCAGGACAAGTTGCTCCTTTACCCGCATGAAATTAGATGGCAAAACAGTGTCCCCGTTCCGGCAAAAGCGGAGCCGGAGCGTCTGGATATCCCAGAGGGTGAACCGTTGCGTCTTGAGTGTGAAGATTTCATAAAATGCATGGCAGGAGAGAAGACGCCGACCACGGATGGAGCTGAAGGCATGCGAGTGCTGAAGGTACTGAATGAGGCCCAGCGATCCATGGATAATCACGGGCATCCGGTCAGTATTGATTCACATTTCGACCTTCACGAGAAGGAGCAGGTCCCTGTTAGGGAAAGTACGAAGCAGATATACGAAAATTGCTTTGTTCATCAGACAGCTGTGATCGATGAAAATGTAAAGATTGAAGCAGGCACGAAGGTATGGCATTTTTCACACATTTTGCCAGGATCTTCCATTGGTCATCACTGCAATATTGGGCAGAATGTGGTTATCGGGCCTGAATGCTCTATCGGAGACGGGTGCAAAATCCAAAACAATGTGAGCGTGTACAAAGGTGTTACCCTTGAAGAAGGAGTGTTTTGCGGTCCTTCTATGGTTTTTACCAATGTCTATAATCCTAGAGCTGAAATCCGCAAGATGGATCAGATACGCCCCACATTGGTAAAAAGGGGGGCAACCATCGGGGCCAACGCCACTATCGTTTGTGGTATAGTCATCGGTGAGTACGCATTCATCGGCGCTGGGGCCGTCATTACAAGTGATGTCCCCGATTATGCGCTTTTCGTTGGGAATCCGGCACGCCAGGCGGGGTGGATCTGCAAGTGTGGCGAACGGCTTTCTGACGAGCTGATGTGTACTGTATGCAAGAGAAAATATGAGTTCAATGGCCACGGGCTGAAAGAAATTTCAGCCTCATAATGATGTGTGAATGAAATTATAGGTGAGGAGCGATTGTGTACAAGGAAAAGACGTGCGCTGTTGTTGTTCCGGCATACAATGAAGAAAAACTGATAGCAAAGACGCTGAAAAGCCTGCCCGAATTGATTGACAGCGTTATTGTGGTGGACGATGCCAGCACCGATCGGACAGGCGAAATCGTCAAAGAAGTTGCTCGTGAAGATCCCAGAATTTGTTTGATGGAGCACGGAGCCAACCACGGTGTAGGCGCTGCCATTGTCACTGGATACAAGAAAGCAAGGGACCTGGAGATGGACATTACCGCCGTAATGGCAGGAGATGCCCAGATGGACCCGAGAGATCTCATTAATATAGTTGAACCTATTGCATCAGGGAATGCAGATTATGCCAAAGGCAACCGGCTCTTCTATGGCGATGCATGGAAAATGATTCCTCATTACCGTTATCTGGGGAACTCCTTTCTTTCTTTGATGACCAAGATTGCTTCCGGGTACTGGCACATCGCTGACTCGCAGAGCGGTTACACTGCTATTTCATTGATCGCCCTTCGGAGATTAGAGCTGGACAAAATATACAAACGATACGGCATGCCGAATGATTTGCTGATCAGATTGAATCAACATGATTTCCGCGTAAAGGATGTGCATATCAGGCCTGTTTATAACGTAGGGGAGAAGTCCGGCATCAAGCTAACAAAAGTCATCCCAAAAATCAGCTGGGTACTTTTCAAGGGTTTTTGGCAACGGCTCTTTTTCAAATATGTGATAAGGGATTTTCATCCTTTGATCTTTTTCTATCTTCTTTCGTTTGTCCTCCTTGTGTCCAGTCTCCCCTTGGCAATACGTCTTTTCTATATTTGGATAATGAGAGGCGATATCCCCGACATGAATGCAATGGCCTTGGTCTTTACCTTAATCAGTGGCCTTCAAACGCTCTTTTTTGGGATGTGGTTTGACATGGAATACAACAAGAATTTGAGGGCCTGATTTCTGATGCCAATGAACGTTGTAAAGAACAGGACTTGACCAGGCCTCGCGAATGAGAAGTAATACGTCAAGGGAACCAGATAATACAAAATGAATATATTCATAAACTTCAGTCATCCGGCACACGTCCATTTTTTTAAGAACGCCGCGAAGATCCTTTCCAGGAAGGGACATCGCATTTGCGCTGTTTCCCGAAGGAAGGAATTTACCACTGAGCTACTGAATGCATACCACATAAACCATAATGTTTTGACGAAAAAAGGTCAGGGATTGTTTGGTCTTATCCTGGAGTTGTTGGAGCAGCAGATAAAAATCTCAAGAATTCTGAAAAGGAATCCGGTTGATCTCATGTTGCAAATAGGGGGAATATTTAATGCACCTGTTGGAAGATTTTTTCGAGTACCAACCCTGGCCTTTTCGGATACTGAAAATGATAAATGGGGCAATAGGCTGTCATTCAGTCTCAGTACCCATGTATTAACACCGACTTGCTTTGATCATCAGGCTGGCGGGGTCTGGAAAAATCAGATTTATTATCCGGGGTATCACGAACTCGCATATCTCTCTCCCAAATACACTTCCCAACCGGACCAAAGTCAGGATAGGTTCTTGGTAAGGTTTGTAGGGTGGGGTGCAGGTCACGATATAGGAGAGAAGTGTTTATCAGATGTGCAGAAAAGAGAGATCGTGAATGTCCTAAAAAAATTTGGGTCTGTTTTTATCTCTTCAGAAATGCCCTTGCCACGGGATCTCTCACAATTCGCATGCAGAATTTCTCCTTTCGAGATTCATGACTTTATGAAAACATGCAAAATGGTTGTGGGAGAATCAGCAACAATGGCTTCAGAATCTGCCTGTTTGGGGATTCCAGCAATTTTTCTTTCAAATACCGGGCGGGGCTATACTTCGGAACAGGATAAGAAATATGACCTCATTAAGCATTATAGGTTAGAGCAATGGAGTTCGGCTGTGGAATGTATGCGAAAATGGGCAAGTCGGGATCTCAAAGATGAATGGAGACAGAAGCGCTGGAGGATGCTGAAGGATAAGATTGAAGTAACTGATTGGCTCGTAGACCTTATAGAGAATTATCCCCAAAGCATAAAAGATGCTGAGACACAGTCCTTTGAAAGGTATGCGATAACGTGTGTGGAATAGCCGGGATATTTAGTCGTGAGGGTCTTTCATCGTCCTCTATCGATTGGGTCAATCAGATGAACGGTGTCCTAAAACATCGCGGTCCGGACGACGAGGGTACTTTCGCCGACGAATTCTGTGTTCTAGGGCATAGGCGTCTTTCTATCATCGACCTTTCAAACGATGGACATCAACCTTTTGCTTCTGACGATGGACGATTTGAACTGGTCTACAATGGAGAGATTTACAATTATATTGAGCTGCGAAGTGATTTAGAAAAACTGGGCTGGAAATTCAGGACAAAGACTGATACAGAAGTGTTACTGAAGGCATATCAGCAGTATGGAAAAGACTGTTTGGGCAAGCTGAACGGAATGTTTGCATTTGCCATCTATGATTCCCGGGAGTGCAGTCTTTTCTTGTGCCGTGATCGTGTGGGAATAAAACCCCTCTATTACACCGTGATTGACTCCACCCTCTATTTTGCTTCTGAAATCAAGGCGCTTTTCGTTTTGCCTTTTCTAAAACCTTCGATAAATTACCTGAGCCTGTTCGACTACCTTGTTTTCAATCGCACCGACGTTTTTGATGAGACTTTCTTTTGCGATGTGAAAAGGATTGGGAAAGGGTGCTACGCGGTCGTTGATATGAACGGGTTAAGGATGAAAGTCTGGTGGAGCCCCGAAGACTATGTGCAGAACCAGATGGAAGATTTAGACAGAGAGGAGATATCAAAAAAGGTCCACGATATTCTCTTTTCTTCTGTTCAACTGCGTTTACGGAGCGATGTCCCCGTTGGTTCGTGTTTGAGTGGCGGTTTGGATTCTTCAATCCTTGTTGGCATTTTGTTCTCGCATGAGTTAGTTGGTAAAGGATACCCCACGTTCACGGCCTCATTTGGAGATCATCCTATCGATGAGATACGTTATGTAAACCAATTGAATGAAAAATATTCTTTTCAGAATTTTCGGACATACCCAACAGCCGAACACGCCTACCATGCACTGAAGAAATTTGTCTACGTCAATGATGAACCCACAACTAACCCTTCGTTTTTCTCACAGTACGAGGTAATGAAGCTTGCAAAGGAAAAAGGGGTTACGGTGTTACTTGACGGACAAGGCGGTGATGAGAATTTCGCCGGATATCAGTACTTCCATGGCTTTAACCAATATGGGCTCCTGAAAAATGGCCAAATGCTCTCTTTCTGTTCGGAACTTTGGAAGAGTTTCCTCAGAAAGCAGCACAAGTCTGCTTTTGAGACCCTGCTTTTTCAAATCTTGCCAAATAGTCTGAAGAAGAAAGCGCTCCTTCGGACAGTACCGTATATTCATCCCGACTTTTTTTATTCCTATGTTGATAACAGTCTGATTTTTAATGAATTTTTTGATGTCACAGATTTGAACCACAGCCTGGCCAGGCATTTTGAGTTCAAACTTGAGCATCTTCTTCGCATGGAAGACCGGAACTCCATGGCCTTTTCCATTGAAGCAAGAGTTCCTTATCTGGACTATCGTCTGATTGAATATTTGCTGAGAGTTCCAGGGAAGCACAAGATCACAAGCGGTGAGACCAAGTATTTGCAGAAAGTGGCACTTGGGAAGTATACCGTGCCCGAGATTCTGAATCGAAAGGACAAGATAGGTTTTGGAACCCCTGGAGATGAGTGGATGAAGAGTGATAACTGGCAGGTCCTGACGGAGCAAAGTTATCAAGATCTCGCAGGAACATATCCGGAAGTTTTCAGGAAAGAATCAAGACTGCCTTTGAAGGGATTCTCTCGCTGGAAAATAAATCAGCTTCGGACTTGGAAAGACCTTTTCCTTCAATGAGTTAACCTCGGGATCAGTAGCTAAAATGGATAAAACAGGGAATGTTCTCTTTAATATTCTAAACGCTGCAGAGAATAAAGACTATAGCGGGTACAGTAAATTCGATGCGCTTAACAGTCCTTTTTTAAAGGCGCTTTCTTGCAACAATAAATGGATGCGTTTCGCGCTGACACAAATCATAAAAGAAATACCCATCAATCTTCGCCCTCTGTTCGGCGTGAGACCATCAAGGAATCCTAAAGGGATTGGATTGTTCTCGAGGGCTTATTTTTTTTTCTATCAAGTGACTGGGAATGAGGAATACCTGAAGAAGGGGGAGGCTCTCATCCAATGGTTGCTCAACAATAGCAGCCCAGAGCAATTTCATCTTTGCTGGGGCTATAATTTTGTTTGGCAGAACACTCTTTTCCTACAAGACAGATTTGAACCGAATGCTGTTGTAACCGTCTTTGTGGGTGAGGCCTTACTGCATGCCTACCAATTGACCAAGAAAGATGAATATTTAGAGGCCGCACGCTCTGTAGCAGAGTTCATCATAAAAGATCTTCCCGTCATTTATGAACAGGGAGATGAGCGTGCCATTGCCTATGTTTTGCGGCGCGTTGATGCTGCAGTTCTGAACAATCAAGTACTTACGGGCGCGTTTCTTGCGAAGGTCTGGAGGCACACAAACGAAAAGTACTTACTTGAAATTGCCATCAGGCAGATTAACTACACCGTCAATAGAAGAACGAAATACTATGCCTGGTACTACACGCATCCAAAAGAGAAATCCCCTATTACTCACGATAATTATCATACGGGAGGGGTTTTGGACGGCCTCCTCGAGTTTTTTGAGCAAACAGGGGATGACAGATACCTGGAGATCTATTGGAAGGGCTTGGAATTCTACAAGGAAAATCTTTTTCAGTCCAGTGGTGCTCCTCGGTGGATGAACAACAAGCAATATCCTTATGATGTACATGGAGCAGCGCAAGGGATCATTTCATTTGCCAAGGCCGCCCGTCACCAAGCCATGTTTCTCAAAGAGGCAGAATCCATTGCCGACTGGACGATTACGCATCTCTATCGACGGGATACCGGGGATTTTGCCTACCGGAAAGGCCGCTGGGTGAAATGGAACTATTCGTTGATGCGCTGGTGCAATGCCTGGATGGCGAAGGCTCTAGCTGAATTAGAGATGGTCAAAGAGATAAAACCGTGCTCATAGGTCGTGAACAAATCCATCACCCGGACTATAGTCTGCTGGAGAAGCTCTATATTGCCCTGTTGGGTATGCCGATAATAGGACTTCGCATCCGGGCACGGAATGTCTTTGGCGTTATCCCGAAGAACAGGAAGTATCGGAATGTCCTGGACGCGGGGTCGGGTTCGGGAGTTTTTACTTTCGAACTTGCCAGACGTTTCCCCAATGCGAATGTGCTTGGAGTTGACCTTTTTGAGGAGCAAATCGCGGCAAGCCAAGAGATTGCTGCCAAGGTCGGGATACCAAATTTGTCCTTCAAGTGTGGGCAGGTGGAGAATTTACCACAAAGAAGTTTTTTTGATCTTATTTTGTGTGTCGATATACTGGAACATATAGAGAATGACCTGGCTGTGCTCAAACATCTTTTTGATTTATTAGCCGCCGGAGGTGTTTTAATTTTGCATGTCCCGGCAAAGTACCGGCGTTATCCAGTCTGGCGGAAGCATTTGAATTTTGACGTAGCCACTCATGTCAGGGTTGGGTATGAAATGGATGAAATTGCGCAAAAAGTCAGCGAGGCAGGTTTTGAAATTGAAAAAAGCACTTATACGTATGGTTTTTGGGAGACCTTGGCAAATAACATGAGCTATATGATTACGAAGGCCCGTATGGAAAGAAAGACCCTCTATTCCCTTGTATTCCCATTTTTGAATGGAATATCGTGGATGGGGAGATGTGCGCGGCCGAAAACACTTGGTGCCGGAGTCTGCATCATTGCATATAAATAGAGGAGAGAACGAATAAAGATGAAAGCCGCTCGGTTGTTCGTTTCTGCGCAAAATGGAAAGGCCCGAAAGATATTGTGATGGCTGATACGGGCAAAGACAAAATAGTCTTATGTGTTCCTGGGTCTCAGCGGATTCAAATCGGAGCCATTACCCATTTGCCCTTGGCGCTGCTGTCATTGGCTGCATGGCTACGAGATAAGGAAGAGTATGCTGGGAGGATCAAGCTGATAGATGGTCAGCTAAAAAAAATCACTGCTGACGATTTTCGAGATGCGGCCGTTATCGGGATCACGGCGATGACAGGTAATCAGATTAAATACGGCCTTGAGATAGGGGCATTGGCCCGGTTGGCTAATCCTGATGCAGTTATGGTATGGGGTGGCATCCATCCATCTTTGTTGCCGAAAAAAACAGCGCAGCATCCGTTAGTAGATGTGGTGGTTGTTGGAGAAGGGGAACAGACATTTCTTGAGGTTGTCAATGCTATTTTTGAAAAGAGAGCAGTTGCAGGAATACCCGGGACCTGTGTGCAGAAAAAAGACGGTGAGGTTGTTTTTGGCCCTACACGTCCATTTATTGATTTGGCAGATCTCCCTCTGCCTGCATATGATTTAGTTAATGTGGATGAATATCAAGGGATTGAATATCAGTTTGACTACCAATCGTCTCGAGGCTGTCCGTTCAGGTGCGGCTTTTGTTACAATACGGTATTTTGTGGGCGAAGGTACCGCAAGAAACCACCTGAAAAAGTCTGGAGGGAACTCTCGTATCTGCAAGAAAAATTCCAGGTAGTCAATTTCGGTTTAGTAGATGATGAATTTTTCATCGATAGGAAAAGAGTAGAAGAGATTTTTGATAGAATTATTGCAAGTGGGATGGATTTCGGCATTATTGCCTCTTGCCGGTTGGATATTGTTTGCCGTTTCACCCCGGATTTTCTTAAGAAAATGAAATCTGCGGGAATCAGCCAGATGTTTTTTGGTGCTGAATCGGGATCAAATTATACCCTTACCTCAATCAATAAAGACATAAGCACACACCACATTCTTGAAGGAGCAAAGAAGGTGGCTGAAGCAGGAATAAGGCCCATATTGAGTTTCATGAGCGGATTTCCGGGAGAGACAATGGTTGAATTTCAAAAAACCCTTGATCTCATCCGTGAGCTCTGGGGTTTGCATCCGCTCATTACTGTGAACGGAATATTTCCCTTTAATGCATATCCGGGAACAATGCTTTATGAAAAGGCTGTTGCATTGGGATTAGAAACCCCCTCCTCTCTCGAAGAATGGGGGGAGTGGCATTTTCAATATGAGCCGGACCATCCGTGGTTGAATTCAAACATGAAGCGACAGATGGAGATTTCTTTTTATATGGTTCGGTTCAAGTATTATGTCGCAAGGTATGAAGATCGTTACAAAGGGAAGCCTTTCGTCAAATTAATTAAACTTGCTGTCCGGCCTTTCAGATGGTCAATCAATTTCAGGTTGACCAAACGTTTTTTTGCCATAGCTTGGGAATGGAAATTATTCGCCTTGCTTGTACGAAAGACTTTTGGCTACCTCTAAGGAGTGTCCCAGTTACCTGATCGGCACGCTGAGGACGATTCAACATGAAAAGATCTGAACTTTACCAGAGTTCCTATCAGCGACTGTACCAGGATCCCCATTTGGTGATTCCAGGATTCTTCGGGCTAATAAATGGGTATTGGCATAAGTTGAAATTCTTTGTGCTGAGAAAAAAAGTAGTCATAGGAACAATGTTACGAGTTTACGGTAAGTTTCGTATTATGGGTTCAGGTCATGTTATAATGGGTAATAATTGTGTTGTCCAGTCGAAACTATTCAAGGCTACGACGTTTATGACCACCAATCCTAAAGCAACTATAAGAATAGGGGACAACGCAACCTTTAATGGCACTACTATTCAGTGCTTTGATGAAGTCACCATCGGAAATTATTGCAGCATTGCTGATGGGTATATTGTTGACTCCATCTCACATTATTTATCTGCGGATAGGCGTTTCTTGCCGGCGAGGGGATTGGAAACTTCCCCTGTTCGACTTGAAAAAAACGTCTGGGTTAGCGCGAAAGTCATGATTTGCCATGGGGTGACCATCGGTCAAAATAGCGTTATCGGGGCTTTTTCATTAGTCCGGAAACCTGTTCCAGACAACTCTTTCTACGCAGGTGCGCCCGCGCAGTTTATTAAGAGAATTCCACCCACTCATGAACCGGTAGAAAAAGTGAAGGCATGAAATTACTCTTTGCCCACTTTCGCTCTAACACATCCTTGACATTCCTCCTTCGCCTTTCAGTAGCGGCAGCTTTAATGCTTTTGCTCGTTTTATCTTCGGGGATAACCCCAATAATGAGGGTCTTTCAAACAGTACAATATATGCCGGGCGTACTTGTCATTTTGTGCCTGATAATTCTCTTCTTAATGGGTGCTTTCAATGTATGGTTCATTTTGAATGCGATCCATCCTTTGGGATTTCTTCCATTTCTAAGAGCATATGCTTATAGCTGGGCTGCTAGTCTCATCCTTCCAGGCCAGGCGGGGGATGCGACAATCATTTTTTTCATGAAAAGATACGGCGTCCCTTTAGGGTTAACAGGCACTTCATACTTGGTTGACAAGTTCATGACCTTGTTGGTTTTCAGCATCATTTCCTGGTATGGATGCGCACGCTTTCTCCCTCAGCTTGAAGGCCTGTGGTTCTTGCTGTTCTTTGGAACTCTCATCTCTATCCCGGCTCTTTTTTTTGTGATTCGGCGATTGCGCGTAAAAGCAACCTGGTGGATCTCACTCCAAAAACGTATTGACGCTTTGATGGAAGACATTGGGCGATTAAGAAAAAAATCCTATGTCCTGTTTTTCAATTTTTTCCTCACGATTCTCAAGTGGCTTTTGGTAAGCTTCACTTTCAATGTTGCCTTCTGGTGTTTCAATACCCGGGTTGGATGGCCGGATATTGCCCTCATTCCCATTCTGTCAACGTTGGTTGGTTACATTCCGATTTCCATATCGGGCATTGGAACAGTTGAGTTTTCAGCAACGTATCTGTTTGGAAAGGTGGGAATTTCCGGTTCAATCGTATTGAGCGTTTATCTTTTCATGAGATCATTGCAATATCTGCTGGCTGGCATTTTCATGCTCCTATCGAGGAAAATAGACAAAATATTATAGGAACAGGCAAGGTGGTTCTTGAGGTTCACAAAAAAGACACGAATGCGTTTTCGTTAGATATCATTTTGTATGCCCGACCGATGTCTTGCGGAGTTGGACCAGGAAAAATGCTGATACGACTGATGAGATTCTTTGGATTGGGTGCCTGAAGCTCTACCAGACTTGGGATTACTTGTGGCGGGCGATGCCCGACTCCAACGCGCGACCTCTGGTTCCGGAGACCATAGGACTGTATTTACCTCTATTTTTCTAACCGTACTAAAACCCCTTGATTTATAAGCAATTCTCATATTACATTTTTTCTTGACTTACCTAAAAGTACCCTCTAGTATATATAATGTGTTGGGGATAGTGTTGGGGACAATGACCTTTGGGTTGCCATTTTGCGACCTTTGGAGAACAGGAGGGAAGGCCATGCCGAAACAAAAGAGGCACAAGACAAAATATGCGGGCGTCTATTGGATTGATGGCACCGGCACAAATGGTAAGCATGAACGGATCTATTACATCATGTATAGAAAGTATGGCAAGCTTGTTGAGGAAAAGGCGGGCCGCCAATACAAGGATGATATGACGCCTGCCAGGGCCTCGGGACTGCGGACCGAGCGTGTGCAAGGCAGAAAGCTTTCAAACAGCGAACGGAGAGAAGCAGAGAGGGCTAACCTCAAGGAAGAAGAGGCCCGATGGACTATTGAGCGGCTATGGGGAGAGTACAAGCGGCAAAAGCCGGACCTGAAGGGCTTGGGGCCTGATGAGAACCGATTTAAGAAATATCTCAGGAATCCGTTTGGCGATAAGGAGTCGGGGCAGATATTGCCCCTTGACGCGGACCGCGTAAGGCTAGGAATGGTCAAGAGCAAGAAGAGTCCCCAAACAATTAAGCTCACCCTTGCCTTGCTGCGAAGGATCATCAATTTTGGCGTCAAAAAACGGCTATGTGGACCGTTACCCTTCACGATAGAAATCCCCCGAGTGAACAACCTCAAGACCGAAGACCTGACGCCTGACGAGCTACAGAGCCTTTTGAAGACCATTGATGAGGACACCCACGAACAGGCAGGGTTTGTCATGCTCATGGCCTTGTACACCGGCATGAGGCGCGGGGAACTGTTCAGGCTTCAATGGAAGGACATTGACCTTGACCGTGGCTTTATCCATATCCGAAATCCTAAAGGTGGCATTGACCAGACCATACCGCTCAATGACGGCGCAAAGGAAATCCTTGAATCTGTTACCAGCACCGGAAGCGAGTATGTTTTCCCTAGGAGAGGTGGACGGCAACGGACCG
>CAYOIU010000014.1:0-26378 GCA_964404085.1 uncultured Desulfobacteraceae bacterium
AATACATTCTCCGCGGACAAATTCCCTTTCTTTACTCGTTTTGAAACTGGCTCAATGGTGTTTCCGCTCCGGCGGCTAAAGGGACCAGGTCAGTATGGAGGACGCCCAGGTCAGACCTGCACCGAAACTAACGAGCAGCACCTGGTCGCCCTTTTTCAAACGTCCCTCCCGGTTGGCTTCATTCAACGCGATGGGTATGGTGCCCGAAGAGGTGTTACCGTATTTCTGGATGTTCGTGTAGACGCGTTCCATGGGGATTTCCAGGTTGTGTGCCAGCCCCTGGATAATTCGGAGATTGGCCTGGTGGGGGACAACGAGGGCGATGTCATCGTTCTTCAGACCGTTGTTTCCCATCGCCTCCCTGGATATGTCCGAGAGACACTTGATCGCCCTCTTGAAGAGTTTGTTCCCATCCATTTTCAGGGAAAAGGGCTTCTGATCCAGGCACTGCAAAAGCTCGGGGGTGTAACCATTGCCATAGGAGGCATAAAGCAGATCCCAGGAGGTACCGTCTGACTTGAGATGGGTGGACAGGATGCCCCCCTCCTGCAGTTTGGACTGGACAACCACTGCCCCGGCCCCGTCGGCGAGCAGCACGCAGGTGCCCCTATCCTGCCAGTTTACGATGCTTGACAGCCGTTCTGCGCCCACGACCAGGGCACACTTGGACATCCCGCCTTGAATGGCGTTATCCACCATGGACAAGGCATAGAGAAAACCCGCACAACCTGCGCTTACGTCAAAGGCACAAGCGTTTTCCGCCCCGAGGTCCTTCTGGACCATGCATGCGGCTGAAGGGAATTGCCTGTCGGGCGTCACCGTACCCACCACGATCATGTCCACAATCTCTGGGGAAACCCCTGCCATTTCCAGGGCATCCCTTGAGGCCTTGACGGCCAGGTCCGTGGTACTTTCCTCCTGTCCGGTCGAAGAAATGCGCCGCTCTTTGATACCGCTGCGGCGCACGATCCACTCATCGGTGGTATCCACCATGCTCTCCAGCTCCTTGTTGGAGAGTACCCTCTGGGGCATGGATGAACCTGTCCCCGTAATATGCGATCGAATCATTGTTTGCGTCACCTCTTTTTCTCTGATCAGGACGATTGAACCGAATCTAAGAAGCACCAGAGCATCAGGAAGATGGGATACGAAGAAAGTAAATGAGGACTGCTTTGGCTAGGCCCTGTTTTTGTCCGTGCCGACAAAAAACGCTTCCCGGCAATCAGCATCCTTTTCCGGTCTTTTCGCCACAAATCAAATTTTTGCAATAAGTGTGCCCTGTAGTGATTTGTTCGTCCGTGCCGGGCGAATTTCGCCGTGCTAAGGGCAATTATTTTATGGGACGACAAATAGTTCATCAAGTCAAGAAAAAAAAGACCTCATTCTGTGGGCTTGCCTCTGAAGAAAAAACCGTCTACACTCTTAAGTAAAATGAAAAAAATGGTCTGGTTTCCCAATTCAAAAGCCCACAGGGAGGGCGAAAGCAAGGTCTCCACCAATGCTTTTTCTCCGCAAATGGCAAAAGAAGTCCGACGCTTCCATGGGACCATTCCCTCCTATGAGCCGACGCCCCTGGTCCGGCTCAAGGATCTTGGGCGGTTCCTGGGGGTGAAAACGATTTGGATAAAGGACGAATCTCCCCGGTTTGGACTCAATGCCTTCAAGGCATTGGGGGCATCCTATGCCCTTGTCAGCGCCGTGGCCAAAAAACTGGACCTGCCCGCTGGGCCGTTGACTTTCAGTACATTCCGGATTCCGGACATTCAGAGGCGGCTTTTCGGGATCACCTGCGTTACGGCAACGGACGGCAATCACGGCCGTGCGGTGGCATGGCTTGCAGCTGAGATCGGCTGCAGGGCCGTGGTCTATATGCCCAAGGGGTCGTCCAAGGCCCGATTTGACAGCATAGCCGAGTTCGGGGCTGAGGTGTCCATCATTGACGGCAACTACGACGATGCCGTGAGACTGGCAGAGAAAAAGGCGGAAAAGAACGGCTGGCTGCTCATACAGGACACTTCCCGGCCGGGGTACGAAGAGACGCCCCGTCGCGTTATGCAGGGCTACATGACCATGATCGATGAGGCATTTGAACAAATCGGGGAGGGCACACCCACCCATGTCTTTGCCCAGTGCGGCGTAGGGGCTTTTTCAGGGGCATGCGAGGGATACCTTGTCCAGCGATTCGGGGATCGGCGACCTCTCTTCACAATCGTCGAGCCCGTCAATGCCGCCTGTTGTTATGAATCTGCCGTCAGACAGACTGGAAAGCCCCACATTGTGGAAGGAGAGTTTAAAACCATCATGGCCGGTCTCGCCTGCGGCGAACCCAACCCCATCGGCTGGGAAATATTGCGTGATTTTGCGGACATGTTTGTAGCATGCCCCGACGGGGTGGCCATGAAAGGGATGCGGGTTCTCGGAAATCCCATGGGAATGGACCAAAGGATTGTTTCCGGGGAGTCTGGTGCGGTCACCCTGGGGCTCCTCTACCACCTGATGACGGATCCTGAATACACCCCTTTGAGGGAGGCACTGAAGCTTGGTCGGGAGGCGTCTGTTCTCCTGTTTTCCACCGAGGGGGATACGGATCCTGAAATGTACCGCAAGATCGTTTGGGGCCCCTGAAAAAATAGGAGGGAGGAATATGGAACTGGAAGAAGCCATCAAAACGGCCATTGTGTATGAGAAAAAGATCAGGGACATCTATCTGGAAGGTGGCCGCGCTGTCGAAGATGACCATGGCCGGAGTTTTTTCCAGGCCATGTCCGCAGATGAACAGCGCCATGTGGACTATCTGGAACACAAACTGGGTCAGTGGCGCAAGACCGGAAAGATCGTCCCCGAAAGACTGGAGACCTCGATTCCTTCCCGAGAGACCATCCAGAAAGCGGTCCAACGTGTCAGGCAACAGATGCAGGGGGAGGACCGCGGCATTAAACAGCAGCAACTTGCCAGGGCCCTCAAGGTGGAAATGGAAACCAGCGACTTTTACCGAAGGATGGTGACCGAGCTATCGGACGACGGCCGTGATCTGTTTGCCCGTTTCCTTGAGATTGAAGAGAGCCATATCGAAGCGGTACAGTTCGAGCTGGACTACGTTTCCAGCACGGGCTACTGGTTCAATATCAAGGAATTCGATATGGAATAAAACCACCCTCCGTTACAAGGCCTCAATGACTGCCCTCATAAATGCCGGGAGGTCGTCGGGCTTCCGGCTCGTGATGAGTTTCCCGTCCACCACCACCTCCTGGTCCACCCAGTCGGCCCCCGCATGGATGAGGTCATCCTTGATGGCAAAAAATGAGGTGACTTTTCGGCCGCGAAGGATTTCCGCTGAGGCCAGCATCCATCCGGCGTGGCATATGGCCGCCACCACCTTCCCCGCATCGAAGAGGTCTTTTACGAGTTTCACCATAGCCGGATAGCGTCGCATGAGATCGGGGGCATACCCTCCCGGAACAATGATCCCGTCGAATTCCGCTGAAGCCACGCCATCAGCGTTTGTGTCTACGGTGCACGGGATTCCAGTTTTGCTCCTATAAACCATGGAAGATCCTGAACCCACCACCACCACCTCGACTCCTGCTTCCTTCAGGCGATAGAAGGGGTACCAGAATTCAAACTCGTTGTACATCTCCTCCGCCAGCAGTATTACTTTCTTGCCTTGTGCTTCCATACCCACACCTCCATTGACCAGAACGGGTTTCGATCTTTTATACCTTTTCGCCATGGAATTAGCAATACAGGATTCGTTGGTGTGAAGACGGCCTCCCATGGACTTCTGCCCTGCTCTTCAGTAAGCGGATGACATAAGCCACTTGGTCAGGGCCACGGCGGTATTTTTTCGGGCACGAGGGGTGTGTGACTCTGGCGCTGACCAGCGTTGCTAAGCAAGGCGCCCGGGCGACCTTTTGTACTTCCTTTGTAACTCTTTACTGTTCAGTGAAGTCCCCACAATCGCGCCGGCCGCCCACTTCATCAATACGCGATCTCAAAGCAAAGATGCGTTTTCGTGTCCTGAAAAAAGATCCCCATGCCCCTCCTTATCGCCATCTTACTTATCTTCTGCAAACGGTCGCATCGCTATAGGGAGGGCCGGTGGAATCGTTTCCGAAAGGGAATATCCGGGACGCCGGAGTTGCTTTGGAGCAACTATCTGGTTGGTAATGCACCGGACAGGCGCATCGGACCATGCTCGCTTATACTGATAGAGATATTAGCTGGGCTGGGGACCCCGCGCAGAATATTTGCGCCGTGATTTAGAGCTGATGAGAAATATATTCCCGCCGGAAAGGACTGCACCGGTCCTCCCATTGTTGATCAACGCTCCTCAAGATGGTGGATCAGGAAGCCATCCCACGAAAAACCACTTGAGCTTTCAGCTCATAGCGGTTATGGAAAAGCCAGCATCTTCTGTCGCGAAACCTTCTCCCGGACACTTGTGCCATGATCCACGTCGTACAAATAGGCCCCGTGAGGAAATTCCATCTGGCCCGCACCCTTTGGGGCCGGGGTCGCTACTTCACAGCCTGTTACTGGGTCGATGGTGTCATGGTGGACACGGGCTGCGCATATACAGTGAAAGAACTTCTGCGGTCTATGGATGGGCTGAAGGTGGACCTGATCATCAATACCCACTCCCATGAGGACCACATCGCGGGAAATGACGCTTTTCAGCACCGCGACGGGACGCCCGTCCTCGCCCACCCCCTGGCGCTTCCGGTCCTCTCAGAACCCAGGAAAAGGCAGCCGTTGCGGATGTACCAGAAGGTCATGTGGGGATACCCGGGGCCCAGCCGGGGGGAGCCCATCGGCCGGAGCGTTGATATCAATAACCTGCATTTCCAGGTGATCCACACTCCCGGGCACAGCGTGGACCATATCTGTCTTTTCGAAAGCAACCATGGATGGCTCTTCACGGGGGACGCATTTATCGGTGGAAAAGACAGGGCCTTGCGAGCGGACTATGACATCTGGAGCATTATGGCATCGCTCCGAAAAATGGCAAGTCTGGAAGCATCCTGTGTTTTCACTGGAAGCGGCAGTATCAAGAAAGCGCCGCAGCATGAAATCCAGGAAAAGATCGCGTATCTGGAAGAGACCGCGGAGCGGGTCTGGGATTTACATAACAAAGGGCATTCCTATTCGCGAATCCGGGAAAGGCTTTTCGGGAGAGAAATGATGCTGAACTATATTACCCTGGGGCATTTCAGCGGAAGAAACCTCGTGCGTTCTTTTATTGAGGACAGGCCTCCAATCCCCTGACACGTCCCGCCTTTGGCACCCCATACCTGCTCACAGGATAAGGAACACGCAAAGCCTTTTCCGGAAAAAGCATCCCGGATCTGTGTGCCGGGAGAACCGGATCAGGGATCGCCCCCTGATCCACCATCAAGGTATCATTCCCGCCGTCGGCGGGATTGCCTTCGATCGCTCCTCCCGCACACAACAGCGGGATCTACGATGCGGCGCCTCGTATCTGACACCTTGCTGGTGATCAGGAAATTCCCCAAATCGAATGGTGCTAAACATCAAGCGCAGATTAGACGGTGGATTTGGATCGCCGCCTTTTGCTTGCATGAATGGTGGGCATGTGGTAAATGGTTTGGTTGCCTGATGAATCTTTCTCCTGAACCTTGTGGTCAGGAGCCTATTAGAGACCAAAGATTGGATGGAGTTCTCGAAAATAGCGCGATCAGCGTTCCAACGTCCAGCAAAACGGATGTGATCGATATCACTCCGCTTGTGATCGAGGAGATTTCCAGGAGCGAGATTCTTAACGGTTTCATCACGCTATTCATCCCCGGATCTACGGCGGCCCTGACCACTATCGAATTTGAGAGTGGCGTGATCAACGATCTCAAAAAGGCCATAGAAAGGATGGCACCCCGGGATGACTATTACGAACACAACGAGAGATGGGGGGACGGCAACGGCTATTCCCATGTTCGCGCCGCCCTGCTTGGGCCATCATTGCATATTCCTTTGATTGAAGGTAGAATGGCCCTCGGCACCTGGCAGCAGATCGTGTTACTGGATTTCGACAACCGCCCCAGGAAGCGGCGAATCGTATTCCAGGCTGTCGGCCGATAGGTGGGTGACCACCCGACCCGTCTCTACACGATGAGGTAAATATTTGGGCAAAACAGCAACACCGGATGACAAAGAGGTACGCAAGAAAATCACCTTCGGGAACCCTGATTTGATTCGCAGCCTCTGTGGAGAGCAGAACGCCCATCTCCGTGTTCTTAATAAAAAGGTGGGGCTTACCGTTCACGTGCGGGGCAACGATCTGACGCTACAGGGGCGGGATTGGGAAGTCGATCTGGGCGAGAACGTCCTCAGGCAGCTCTATGGTCTTATCAAGGCCAAAAAGCCCATCTATGCCAATGACGTGGATTATGCCGTCAGGATTCTAAGTGGTGACCCTTCAGCCGACCTGGCCGCCATTTTCAAGGATGAGGTCTATATTTCCTCCAAGAAAAAGGTCATCACACCGAAGACGGTGAACCAGAAGACTTACATAGACAGCATCAGAAAATTCGATATCGTCTTCGGCATCGGTCCTGCAGGGACGGGAAAGACCTACCTTGCCATGGCCATGGCCGTCTCCGCTCTCCTCAACAGGGAGGTCAATCGTGTGGTCCTGGCCAGACCCGCTGTGGAGGCCGGAGAGCATCTCGGTTTTTTACCGGGAGACCTCTATGAGAAAGTGAACCCCTACCTCCGGCCGCTTTACGACGCCCTCCACGACATGATGGATTTCAAGAGCGCCTCGCGCCTCATCCAGCAGGGCATCATCGAGGTCGCACCCATCGCCTTCATGCGGGGGAGGACCCTGAATGACTCCTTTGTTATCCTGGATGAAGCCCAGAATTCAACCTCCGAGCAGATGAAGATGTTCCTGACCCGGCTCGGGTTCAGTTCCAAGGCCGTCATCACGGGAGACATCACACAGATTGATCTTCCCAATGGAAAGATCTCCGGCCTGATCGAGGCTACGCAGATTCTCCAGGGCATCAAGGGGATGGCCTTTGTCCGGTTCTCCAAAGAGGATGTCATCCGGCACCCCCTGGTTCAGGCCATCATTCAAGCCTACGAAGACTTGGAAAGGGAGAGGAACCCCGTAAAATCCGGAACAGATCGTCCCGGAAAGGGCCCCATAGCAATAACCAATGGCAGGTAAGAAGAAAATCCTATCCATCAGGAGAGGCAGGACTCAGAAAAAGGGGGAAGTGGATCCACTTCCCCTTTCCAACAAGGCCTCTTCCGGAAAGATCCGGATCAAGCCGGAATACAGGAAGTGGCTGATTCTCATCGGGTTGAGTATCATCATCTCCCTCCTCCTTTTTCCAAGCATTCTTGTCAAGCCCCATCAATACGTCCTGGGCGATGTGGCCGATCATGACATCAAGGCCACCAGGGATTTCCTGGTGGAAAATGAGGCCTTGACGGAGGAAAAACGTCAGGAAGCCGTGAAAGAAATCCTGTCCGTCTACGACTTTGACCCCACGGGGGACAGGTTGGTGACGAGGGTCAGGGAGTCCTTTGCCGAAGGCAGGAAATACCTCAGCGAGCCTGCCCCCATAACCGGAGAAGACAGCTCCAAGGAACCTGCTTCGCCGGCCGAAACCTTCAAAGACCGTTTTTTCGAGATTCTCGAAATCGAACCCGACGGGAGTCTCTTCCAGGCCCTGAATGACAGCCTCTTTCCCCCTGAAATTGAAAATGCCGTCATCAAGCTGGTGACCCAGATTCTCAATCGGGGCGTGGTGAGCAATCGGGCGATGCTCTTGGACGAGGCCGGAAAAGGGATCCTTCTGCGCCGCGTTCACTTGGAAAGGGAAGTCAAAGTCACCGACCTCAACCGGTTCTATGACCTGAAACAGGCCAGGGCATTTCTGGAAAGCCAGGGGGCTTCCTTCAGACGGTTCATGACGGCCCACTCCCTGGTCGGCACCTCCATCAAGCTTGCCTCGGCTCTGCTCAAACCAAACCTGACCTTCAACAAACGCCAAACGGAACTCAGGAAAAGTGAAGCTAGAAAATCCGTAAAGCCCTTCTATTTCAAGGTCAAGAGGGGTGAAATGCTCCTCCGGGAAGGCGAAAGAGTCAACCCTGACCAACTCCTCAAGCTGGCGGAAGAATACAGCAGCTCCGGTTGGAAGGAGAGGATGGTCCAGGCCCCTGCCATGGCCGTCCTCATTGTTTTTCTGCTGGCAACCACCTATTTGATGGGATTGATGGCCGGAGGCCCTTCACGGGGAGAAGTCAAAGACATCTTCTTCTGCGCCCTCACCGTGTTTGTCCTTTTTCTGGTCGCCATGGCCTCACGGGTTGTTGCTGAGGAAGTCGCCCGGGGATTCGGCTTTATGAGCCCCCGGATACTGTTCTTTATCATCCCAGTGGCCACAGGCGCCATGTTGATATCCATATTCCAGGGTTTCAGGATAGCGGTTACCTTCTCTGTTATACTGGCGTTTCTCGCATCCGTGGTCATCGGCGGTGGGATTGACTTCTTCATGTATTTTCTGATCGGCAACCTCATGGCCGCATACGGGGTAAGAGACTGCCGGGAAAGGGGGACACTTATCCGCGCCGGGCTGAATGTGGGTGCCGTGAACGTCATTCTGGCTCTTTCAGTGGAAACCCTTCACGGTTCATACTATGGTGTGGAGGCAGGCGTCGCGTGCGTATCAGCCTTTCTGGGCGGCATACTGGTGGGTGTTATGACCACCGGCATTCTGCCTCTCGTGGAGATGTCTTTCGGCTTTACGACCGACATCAAGCTGCTCGAACTTGCCAGCCTCGATCAACCGCTTCTCAAGGAACTCATGGTCCGGGCGCCCGGGACCTATCACCACAGCGTCATCGTGAGCAACCTGGTTGAAGCAGCTGCCGAGGCCATCGAAGCCAATCCGCTCCTGGCGAAAGTCGCCGCCTATTACCACGACATCGGGAAAATGAGAAAACCCCTTTACTTCATTGAAAACCAGGGACAGCGTGAGAACAAGCATGAAAAGCTGGCCCCTTCCATGAGCGGCCTGATCCTCATCTCTCATGTGAAGGACGGCGTGGAACTGGCCCGTGAGCACCGTCTGGGACGGGAGATCATCGACATCATCCACCAGCATCACGGCAAAAGCCTGATCCAGTTTTTTTACCAGAAGGCCAAGGAACAGGCCGAACGAAAAGGGGCCAAAGTGCCGCAGGTCAAGGAAGAAGATTTTCGATACCCGGGCCCCAAACCCCAGACCAAAGAAGCGGGGCTGGTGATGCTGGCGGACATCGTGGAAGCGGCCACCAAGACCCTTGCCGAGCCCACAGTGGCGCGAGTCCAGGGTATGGTCCAGAAGATCGTCAACAGGGTCTTTTCGGACGGGCAGCTCAGCGAGTGCGAACTGACGCTCAAAGACCTGAATGAAATCGCCAGAAATTTCAACAAGGCCCTGAGCGGCATCTACCATCACCGCGTGGAATACCCCGAAGCGGTCGGCAAGAATGCCGCGGCGAAGAACCAGAGCAATGGAAATTCAGATCACCCTTCAAACGAAAATGGCCGGGATACCTCGCCCGGAGATCAGGAAAAGGCTGAAGAGAGTCTTAAGCGACTTGGGTTGTCGTGACAAGGAACTCAGTGTTCTCTTTACAGACGATGAACACATGGCCCAATTGAACCTTCAATACCGAGGAAAACATGGGCCCACCAACGTCCTGGCCTTTCCCATGGCGGATGAGACCGAAGAGGAAATCGAATCGCCCATGCTTGGTGACGTGGTGATCTCTCTGGACACGGCCCGCAGGGAATCGCGGGAACTGGAAGAGACCCTGGAAGAGACCCTCAACCGTTTGCTCATACACGGCATCCTTCACCTTCTCGGTTTTGACCATGAGCGCTCTGAATCCGAAGCCCGCAGAATGGAAGAAGAGGAGGCCAGGTTGACGGAATTGATTAAGGAGGAAAATGAATGGCTAGGTTAGCGGTAAATGTGGATCACGTGGCCACCGTTCGCCAGGCAAGGGGAATTGATGAACCGGACCCGGTGCTGGCGGCGGGGCTCGCTGAATTGGCAGGTGCGGAGGGCATCATCTGCCATCTTAGGGAAGACCGGAGGCATATCCAGGACAGGGACCTTGCTCTCCTGCGGCAGACGGTCAAGACCAAACTGAACATGGAAATGGCCGCTGTCGATGAAATGGTTGACATCGCCCTCAAGACGCACCCTGACCTGGTCACGCTGGTCCCGGAAAAAAGGCAGGAACTCACAACGGAGGGCGGCCTGGATGTCATCTCCAACCGGGACCATTACAAGCGGGCGGTGGATCGTCTCAAGTCAGGAGGAATCCTGGTGAGCTTTTTCGTTGATGCCGATCCCGATCAGATAAGGGCGACCCATGATTGCGGCGGTGACATCGTCGAAATCCACACAGGGCATTATTCCGATGCCGCGAGCGAGGCGGAGGCCAACAGTCTCTTCGACCGCATCAGGCAGGGGGTGGAATCGGCCCAGGGACACGGTCTCCGGATCAGTGCCGGTCACGGTCTCAATTACGTCAATGTCAAACCCTTCAAGGCACTGCCCCAGGTTGAAGAGTACAGTATCGGACACAGCATCGTGGCCAGGGCCGTTCTGGTGGGGTTTGAGAAAGCGGTCCGCGAGATGCTTGAGTTGGTGAAGGACTTCTGATCGAGGCAAACGAATTTCCATGATTTGCGGCATAGGGGTGGACCTGGTCAAGATCGAGCGCATGGAAAGGATCCTTGAAAGGTGGGGGGATCGGTTTGTGCGACGCGTCTTTTCTCCAGGGGAAATTGAAATCTGTCGCAAAAGGGCCCATCCCCCATCATCCTTTGCCCTCAGGTTCGCTGCAAAAGAGGCTTTCAGCAAGGCCATGGGCCTGGGGATGAAAGAAGGCATCGCGTGGCGGGACATCGAGGTGTTCAATGAACCGGGAGGGAAGCCGCGCCTGAGGCTCTTCGGCGAATCCGCCAGAAGGTGCAAGGATAACCATATCACGGATATCCACCTCAGCCTTACGGACGAAAAAGAGTACGGTATAGCCATGGTCGTACTGGAGAAAGGCAATGAGACTGGTCAAAGCCTCTGAAATGCAGGACATGGACAGGAAAACCATCCAGGAACTGGGCATCCCCGGCGTGGTCCTCATGGAAAACGCGGGCAGAGGCTCGGCCAGGTTCTTCCTTGAACAGTTCTCCCCCTCAGCCGGACAAAAAGTCCTCGTGCTTTGCGGCAGCGGCAACAATGGCGGAGACGGCTACGTGGTCGCCCGCTATCTCCATGAGGCAGGTCTCAAGCCAAGGGTTCTGGTATTGACCTCCCTGGATCGTGTCTCGGGCGACGCCCGTACAAACCTGGAAATCATCCAGTCCATGGACATGGAGATCCGCGAGGTTCCGGGCCCTGAAAAATGGGAAAGCGTTAAAGCGCTTCTGCGTGACGGCGACTATGTTGTGGACGCCATCCTTGGAACCGGTTTGAATACCCCTGTCCGCGGCCTTTACGGAACTGCCATCGAATGGATCAATGCTGCCGGAAAACCCGTCATGTCCATTGACGTACCCTCCGGGGTCAATGCGGACTCCGGTGAGATCATGGGTGTTGCCGTGAAGGCAGACCTCACCGTGACGTTTGGTTTCCCGAAGCTTGGACACTGCCTCTTTCCAGGAGCGGAACGGGTGGGACGGCTGGTGAAAATCGACATCGGCATCCCTGAGGCCATCGCAAAAAAGGTGCCCGGGAGATTCACCCTTACCGAACCTGCTGACTTCAAAGCGGGTTTCGGCCATGAAAAAGATGATATCCACAAGGGAAACAGGGGTCACCTCCTGATCCTCGCGGGATCCAGCGGAAAGACAGGTGCGGCAGCGCTCACGGCCCTGGGTGCCTTGCGAGGGGGCGCCGGACTGGTGACACTGGGTATTCCTGAATCCCTCAACGGTGTACTCGAATGCAAGCTGACTGAAGCCATGACCGTTCCCCTGCCCGAAACCGGAACGGGCCACCTCTCACGAGCTGCATGGGAAAAACTGAAGACGCTCTTCGAAGGGAAGACCGCCCTGGCCATCGGGCCCGGCCTTTCAACGCATCCTGAGACGGTTGAACTGGTCAGGCAAGCTGTTTCAGAATGCCCGCTGCCCATGGTCATCGATGCGGACGGACTGAACGCTATCGGCTCCAGCACGGAAGTCCTGGAAAAGGCTGCCCATCGAACCGTTTTGACACCCCATCCCGGCGAGATGGCCAGGCTCTCGGGTTTAAAGGCGGCGGAAATCCAGCAAAACCGCATAAAGGCGGCAGATGAGTTTATCGGCCATCACAAGTGCTTCCTCGTCCTCAAAGGGGCCCGGACCCTGGTGGGAACACCCGCCGGCAAGATATACGTCAATCCCACCGGAAATCCTGTGCTTGCCGCAGGGGGTTCCGGCGATGTGCTGACCGGCCTGATCGCAGGGCTTCTCGTCAGGGGATTCTCCCTGAAAGACTCTGCGATTGCAGGACCTTATATCCACGGGCTCGCTGCGCAGCTCCTCTCTGAATACATGGGTGTATCCGGCGTGCTTGCCGGGGAACTTCTGACGGTCATCCCTGAAATCATTGACGCCCTTCGACATGAAAAATGGCCCCTGGAAAAGCCCCCCCTCCATGGTGACTTCTACCAGACTTTGTGATAATCTGTGTTTGATTCAATCGTAAAAAGCCGTCTTATGCCGCAAACGGTATCCTATGGGGAACGAAGTAGAACCGAACTTGACAATCTTTTTCATGTGCTTTCTAAACACTCCGGAGGAGATGGACGACTATTTGGGGTTTAAGGGTATCTATTGAAGAGCGCCAGGTCTTCCGGAGGCGTAAACCCCAAATAGCCGTCCATGCAGAAATGAGTTGCCAAGTGCACTTTGAGAAAGCACATGAAAAAGATTGTCAAGTTCGGTTCTACCTTTAGATACAAGGAGGGTTTTATGCTCACAGCCGGCGACATCATGAGCACGCAGGTCATCACCGTCAAGAAGGAAACGACCCTGAAGGAACTTGCCAGATTGTTCTACGAAAACCACATCAACGGGGTGCCCGTCGTCGATGATGACGAGAGACTCATCGGGATTATTTGCGAGAGCGACCTCGTCAGAAAAAACAGGAAATTGCACATCCCCACGGTCGTCGCCGTTTTTGACGCGGTTTTCTATCTTGAGAGTTCAAAAAAAATGGAAAAGGAAATTTCCAGGATCAGCGCCACCACCGTTGAGGACCTCTTTGTCAAAGAGGTGATCACCGTGGATGAAAAAACGCCTGTTGACGAAATCGCCACCATCATGACTGAGAAAGAGGCCTACACGCTCCCTGTCATGGAGGGGGATCGTATCGTCGGCATTATCGGCAAGGGAGACCTCATAAGGACCCTTGTACATTGAAAGACAAATGTGTTAAATATACGACCCATTCGGATCAAAAGACCATTCGCCTGGGAGAAAAACTGGGACTTTGTCTCAAAAACGGGGATTTTGTTGCCCTAGCCGGCGAACTGGGGAGCGGCAAAACCTGGTTTACCAAGGGATTGGCCCTCGGTTTGGGGGTTTCTCCCTCCACCGTGATTACCAGCCCTTCCTTTGCCCTCGTGAACGAATACCAGGGGCGTATACCCTTTTTTCATATGGATGTGTATCGCCTGGAAGAACTTTCCGCCTTCCTTTCAACAGGACTGGAAGAATACTTTCATGAAGAGGGCGTGGTGGCCATGGAGTGGTCTGAGCGCTGGCCTGAAATCCTGCCCGCGGCCAGGGTGTGTGTGAGGATCTTGATCCTGGATGGGACGCGTCGTGAAATCACTCTTTCCGGGTCTCACCCGCACGCTGTTGAGATCCTGGGGGAACTGGAAAAGAAGGTTGAATTGAATCGAGGCGAGATATGTCACTGATCGTTCAGAAATTCGGCGGGACCTCGGTGGGCAGCATCGAAAAAATCCGGGAAGTCGCCAGACGGGTCCTTGAATATTACGACAAGGGTCATGAGATGGTGGTGGTCCTTTCAGCCATGGCCGGCCAGACAGACTACCTAATACGGCTGGCAAAGGAGATGGCAGAGGACCCGGATCCCAGGGAACTGGATGTCCTCATGTCCACGGGTGAACAGGTTTCCGTAGCACTCTTCGCCATTGCCCTGAGATCCCTGGGCTACGAGGCCCGTTCCCTGCTGGGTTTCCAGGTCGCCATCCGTACGGACAGGCTGTTCGGCAGGGCCAGGATCCACAACATTGAAACCGAACGGATCAGGAAAGAATTGGACAAGCACCGAATCGTGACCGTGGCCGGTTTTCAGGGCCTCGACACCAAGGGGGACATTACCACGCTCGGGCGGGGTGGGTCGGACACCACCGCCGTCGCCCTCGCGGCTGCCCTTGAGGCGGATTTGTGCGAGATATTTACCGATGTGGATGGGATCTTTACTACGGATCCCCACATCTGCCCCGCAGCCAGCAAGATGGATGCGATCTCTTATGATGAAATGCTGGAAATGGCCAGCCTTGGCGCCAAGGTCCTGGAGATCCGTTCGGTTGAATTCGCGAAAAAATACAACGTGCCCATCCACGTAAGGTCAACTTTCAAAAAAGAGGGGGGAACGATGGTCATTGCGGAAACAGAGGACATGGAAAAAGTCCTGGTCTCGGGTGTTGCCTATGACAAGAATGAAGCCAGGATCACCATCAGGAAGGTCCATGACAGACCCGGGACGGCCGCAAAGATCTTCCGACCGGTCTTTGATGCCGGTGTGGTTGTCGATATGATCGTCCAGAATACGAGTGAAGAGGGCCAGACCGATCTGACTTTTACCATTCCGAAACCGGATTTTGAAAAAACACTGGAACTGGTCCGTCAGGTGGCTGAAGAAATCGGGGCTGAAAGGGTGCTGGGAGACGAGAACATCGCCAAGATCTCGATCATAGGGGTTGGGATGCGGAGCCACGCGGGTGTCGCCCAGAAGATGTTCGAAGTTTTGGCCCGTGAGAATATCAATATCATGATGATCAGCACCTCCGAGATAAAGGTCTCCTGCATCATCGATCAAAAGTACACGGAGCTGGCGGTTCGTGTCCTGCACAACGCATTTGGACTGGACAATGGACAAGAGGACGGGGCCTGACCGGTGCGCAGCAGCGCTGATTCTGCTGCTTGTCGTATTGACGCTCAACGCGGCCTTATGGATCTCCAGGCGCCTTGGTCCTCAATCACTTCCTGAAACGGATACTACCTTCGTCCAGATTGCGGGAGCGGTCAGGAACCCCGGCGTCTTTGCTTTTTCTCAAAGCCCTCGACTGGAGGAACTTGCCCTGAAGACCGGCTTCAGCAGCCAAATCTCCAACGGGGCGGATTCCGCCCGGTTCCGATTTCCATCGGGTGCCAGGGTACAGGTGATACAACGGGACAACCGCGTTAGGGTCGAAACCGGCCAAATGACGGCCTTCTACAAAGTGACTCTGCGTATTCCTATTTCCCTGAATTTCGAAAGCCCCGAAGGGCTCACCGCTTTACCCGGTATAGGTCCCGGCCTTGCCAAAGCCATTGCGACAAAGAGAACAGCAAGAAATGGGTTCAGTGCCGTGGAAAACCTTTTATCGGTACCCGGCGTCAGTCAACGGCTGTTTCGCAAAATACGGCCGTATGTAAAACCGTGAGGGCCCTCGGAACAACCGTGAAAACTGAACCCTGAACTCTGAACTAAAAAAAATGCTTATTCTAGGTATCGATACCTCTTGTGATGATACGTCCGCGGCAGTCGTGGAAGACGGATGCCGATCCCTCTCGAGCATCGTCAACTCGCAGGTCGAACTCCACTATCCCTATGGAGGGGTCGTGCCTGAACTGGCATCGCGGGAACACCTCCGGAACATTATGCCCGTGGTCGACAAAGCACTGACAGATTCATCTCTCAACCTCCGGCAGCTTGACGGGATAGCCGTCACGGTGGGACCCGGACTCGTCGGCGCTCTGCTGGTCGGCCTTTACTACGCCAAGGGGTTGGCCATGTCCCACGATCTGCCGCTCGTCGGCGTCAACCACCTGGAGGGCCACATCCTCTCCATCTTCCTGGAAAAGGATGTCCCTGCCTTTCCGTTTGTGGCACTGACCGTTTCCGGCGGCCACACCAGTCTTTATCATGTGAAAGGATATGGGCAGTACACACAGCTCGGACAGACTCTCGACGATGCGGCTGGAGAGGCCTTCGACAAGGTCGCCAAGGTACTCGGACTGGGCTATCCCGGAGGCATCGCCATTGAAAAAACCGCAATGAAGGGACGACGGGACCTCATCAAATTCCCAAGGGCCTTTCTGGCTCCTGATTCGCTGGATTTCAGTTTCAGCGGCGTAAAGACGGCCGTCTCCCTTTATGTCAAAGACTGGAACGAACGGAAGGGGCCTGAGGACGGGGTGAACCTGGCCGATATCGCGGCCTCTTTCCAGGAAGCGGTGGTGGAGGTCCTGGTCCAAAAGGCCTTGAAGGCCGCTGAAACGGCTGGGGTCAACGCGCTGGTCGTAGCCGGCGGCGTGGCCTGCAACCGGAGGCTCCGGGATCTGTTTCGCGAAGAAACAGAGGGAAGGGGGATTCAAATCTATTATCCCTCGCCGGGTTTTTGTACGGACAACGGCGCCATGATAGCCGTGGCCGGGTATCACAGGCTCCGGGGCAACCAGACCATGGGTTGGTCCGCGGATGTGCGATCGAAATATCCCATTCAGGATCTGCCGCCTCTCGCTCCGGAAAGGGACGGAGTAAAAACCCAAAGTTGACGGCTTCACTAAAAGTAAGGATATAAAGGCCTTGAAGTACTCCAGACAGCTCAGATATTACTACTTGAGATTTATTCGTCTCAAGGGTGAACCCAATGAACTGGCCCTCGGTATGGCTTTTGGGATATTTGCAGGCATGATGCCGATCATGCCCTTCCAGATCGCCTTTGCCGTTGCCCTGGCCATGTTCTTCAAGGGCAGCAAGATAACCGCCGCCCTGGGTACCTGGGTGAGCAACCCCCTGAACTGGTATTTCATCTACTACTACGACTACAAGCTCGGGGCCTTGATCCTGGGGTTGCCCGAAAGAAAGGCCGTTTTTCACGGGATCATGGAAACCATTCGGAACGGCCAGGAATTTCTGGCCGCGATCACCAAGATCCTGGGGTCAGGTGGAACCTTCATAGCGGCCTTCCTTCTGGGAGGACTGATCCTGGGCCTGATTTTTGCCCCGTTGGGCTATTTTCTTTTTCTTCATTTTTTCAGATACTTAAGGCGATGGAGACAGTTGAGGAAGGAGGCGAAGATCCGCCGATCTTTCGAATCCCCATGACCTCCCCCGTCTTTCGTCCAAAAAAAAGATTGGCCCAGCATTTCCTGACCCGGCAAAAGGCCATTTCCAGGATAGTTCGCCGTTCCGGATTCGGTGTATCAGACATTGTTCTGGAAATCGGCCCTGGAAAGGGAGCACTCACGATCCCTCTGGCCAGGCGCGTCTCACATGTCTTTGCCGTCGAGAAAGACCCGCAGCTGTTCGCCCTCCTGCGGGAAAAGATTTCTCAAGACGGGACCTCCAATATCACGCTGATCCGGAACGATATCCTGAAATTGGATTTTGAAGCTGTTTTCAAGGCTCAGCCCGACAAAATCCAGGTCATCGGAAACCTGCCCTACAATATTTCCTCGCCCTGCCTCGAACTGCTGGTCGCCCACCGTTCCCGCATCGGTCGTGCGGTTCTCATGTTTCAACAAGAGCTGGCTTCGAGGCTTTCCGCCTCACCAGGCGGGAAGGCCTATGGAGCCATGACGGTCCTTGTCGGGTACCATGCCCGTGTGACACCCCTGATTAAGGTAAAAAAGGAGGCATTCTATCCCAGGCCCAAGGTTGATTCCACGGTCCTTGAGCTGGACTTCGGCCATCCCTTCCCAAGACTGGCTAAAGACGAAGCGGTCTTCAGAAGGCTTGTTAAAGGGGCCTTTTCCCACCGCAGGAAAACCCTTATGAATTCCCTCCGGAGCTTTTTCCCTGCCCTGGATCGGGAAAGACTCCTGGACCTGTTGACGGGGTGCGCCATCGACCCCACCAGGCGGCCCGAGACGCTGGATCGCAACGAGTATCTGTGCCTGGCCGATAAACTGTCGTTGACAAATATCCTGCATGATGATAATAATATTTGGTTAAATTGAAGACCATGCAAGAGCATCGATACATTGTCGTTGAAGGCCCACTCGGCGTCGGCAAGACCAGCCTTGCCGGACTGCTGGCTGAAAAGCTCGGCGGCGAGACCTTGCTTGAGGACGTTGAAGGCCATCCCTTCCTCTCCAAGTTCTACCGGGACCCCAGGAAATATGCCTTCCAGACGCAGATCTATTTTCTGCTCCGGCGGTACCAGCTGGTGACAGATCTGCATCAGATGAATCTCTTCAAAAAGGTCGTTATCAGTGACTTTCTCTTTGAAAAGGATCGCCTTTTTTCAAGGATAAATCTTGATGACCAGGAATTCTGGCTCTATGATCAGCTGTTCCGGTTGCTTCACAAAAGGCTCTTTCTGCCGGACCTGGTCATTTTCCTTCAGGCGAGAACCGACGTCCTCCTGGACCGGATCGGGAGACGCGGCAGAAAATTTGAAAAGGGTGTCAGGCCCGATTACATCGAGCGTATCAACGAGGCCTTCAACACCTTCTTTTTTCACTATGAAGAGACGCCTCTCCTGGTGATCAATGCCTCCGAAATCGATTTTGTCCACGTGCCCGGAGACCTCGATAACCTGGTGGATCAAATCAGGAAGATGAAGGGCGGGACCCAGTACTATATCCCCATCGGTTCGAAGACATGATGATTTTTGAAAAGCCATAGGGTCCGGACAAGAAAATTTCCTATGCCTGAAGAAATCGCATGAACTGACCGATAAATTGATTGTCGGCTGTCTGATTCGCGAAAAGAAGCCGTGCTGAAACCAGATTTTTCAGATGAAAGGAGTCAATGAATGAAATCATCCAATTTCCTGTTTACTTCCGAATCCGTGACCGAAGGGCATCCCGACAAGGTTGCCGACCAGATCTCTGATCACGTGCTTGACAAAATCCTCGAACAGGATCCAAAGAGCCGGGTGGCCTGTGAGACCCTGGTCACCACCGGTATGGCCGTCATTGCGGGCGAAATAACGACTTCGGCCTACGTGCACCTCCCCGAGGTGGTCAGGGAGACCATCAGGGACATCGGCTACCACAATTCTTCCATGGGTTTTGACTGGGAGACCTGCGCCGTCATTTCCACCATTGACAAGCAATCCCCGGATATCGCCGCGGGTGTGAATGAGGGGACAGGCCTTTTCAAGGAACAGGGCGCCGGAGATCAGGGGCTCATGTTCGGCTATGCCTGCAAGGATACGGATGTCCTTATGCCCATGCCCATCTATCTGGCCCACCGGTTGACCCGGAGACTGGCCCACGTACGGAAGTCGGGCCAACTCCCCTGGCTCAGGCCCGACGGCAAATCCCAGGTCACCGTGGAATACGTGGACGGCAGGCCGAGAAGGGTTCACACCATTGTCATCGCGGCCCAGCACAACCCTGAGGTGGACTATGACACCCTGCGCGAGGCCATCCTCGAACACGTGATCCAGGAAGTCATCCCCGCAGACATGATCGACAAGAACACCCAGTATTTCATCAACACGACCGGACGCTTCGTGGTGGGAGGCCCGCTCGGCGATTGTGGCCTGACGGGCAGAAAGATCATCATGGATACCTATGGCGGCTTCGGCTACCACGGCGGTGGAGCCTTCTCAGGCAAAGACCCCTCAAAGGTGGACCGCAGTGCCTCCTACATGTGTCGCTACATCGTCAAGAATATTGTCGCCGCCGGCCTGGCCGAACGGTGCGAGATTCAGGTGGCCTATACCATTGGACGGCCCGACCCGGTTTCCGTCATGGTGGGTGCCTACAGCACGGGCGTGGTCTCAAGCCTGGAATTGACCGAGATCGTGAAGAAAAACTTCGACTTGCGTCCGGCCGCCATAATCGAAAGGCTCGACCTCCTTCGCCCCATTTACAGAAAATCCAGCAACTACGGCCATTTCGGGCGCGAACTCCCGGAATTTGCCTGGGAAAAAACGGACATGGTTGAAGAACTGAAGAGTGCCGTATCTTAAGGGAAAGAAAGGAATAAATGATGGATTACGATATCAAGGACATCAATTTCGCACAAAAGGGCCGCCTCAGGATCGAGTGGGCGGCCATGAGCATGCCGGTTCTCACCTCGATCAGTGAACGTTTTCTCAAAGAAAAACCCCTTCAAGGTCTCCGGATTTCCGCCTGCCTTCATGTGACCACTGAAACGGCATCTCTCATGAAGACCCTGAAGGCCGGAGGGGCCGAAGTGGTCCTCTGCGCCTCAAACCCCCTGTCCACCCAGGACGACGTGGCCGCATCTCTGGTGGCCGACGACGAAATCCCTGTCTTTGCCATAAAGGGCGAGGACCACGCCACCTATTACAGCCACATCCTCTCGGCCCTGAAACCCCGGCCGAACCTCACCATGGATGACGGCGCCGACCTGGTCAGCTCCCTTCACTTTATCGCCCTCGAAAAATGGGATGAGCTGGAAACGGGCGTCTCCCAGTGGGGAAAAGGCCTGTCCGAAGCCGACAGGGACGCCTTCCTCTCCGGCATACTGGGCGGTACGGAAGAAACCACCACCGGGGTGATCCGGCTCAGGAGCATGGAAAAAGACGGCGTTCTCAAGTTTCCCATCATCTCTGTAAACGACGCCAATACCAAGCATCTCTTTGACAACCGCTACGGTACGGGGCAAAGTACCGTGGACGGAATTATCCGGGCCACCAATCGCCTCCTGGCCGGCTCCTCTTTCGTGGTCAGCGGTTATGGCTGGTGTGGCCGAGGCGTTGCAAACCGCGCGAAAGGCCACGGCGCCCACGTCATCGTCTGCGAAGTGGACCCGCTACGCGCACTCGAGGCCGTTATGGACGGTTTCGAAGTCATGCCCATCGCCCAGGCAGCGCCCCTGGGGGACTTTTTCTGCACGCTGACCGGTGACATCAACGTCATTCGCAAGGAGCATTTCGTGACCATGAAGGATGGTGCAATAATCGCCAATTCCGGCCACTTCGATGTGGAGCTGGACCTCCCCGGCCTTCAGGAATCTGCAACAGCCCGTCGGGCCATCAGAGAATTTGTGGAAGAATTCACCATCGAGAGCGGCAGGCGTGTTTATGTCCTTGGAGAAGGGCGGCTCATCAACCTGGCCGCTGCTGAGGGGCACCCATCCAGCGTCATGGACATGAGTTTTGCAAACCAGGCCCTTTCAGCGGAGTACATGGCAAAAAATCACACCACCCTGAGAGTCAAGGTTCACGAGGTTCCTCTGGAGATTGATCAGGATATCGCCCGGCTGAAGCTGGCCTCCATGGGGGTTTCCATCGACACCCTCACGCCCGAACAGGAGAAATATCTCTCTTCGTGGGAAATGGGGACGTAAGCCAGTCCAGAGTCGAGAGTCTGGAGTCAAGAGTCAAAGGCTAAGGCGCAAGACCCACGACTCTCGACTCACGACCCGTGACTCACTCACCCGCCGATCTGAGCCAGGCGGCGGCTGATATCCCCCAGAGCAGGTTGTAGAAAAAGACAAAGAACGGGGTGAGGTCACCTAAGCCCATTCCCAGAAACCCCTTCCCCGCTACAATGGGGAAGATATAAAAAAGCTGGACCAGCGTCGGTCCCAGGCTGAAAAGGATCCCCCTTGCGAAAACGGATTTCCGCAGCAGGGGGAGAAGGAAAAGCACCCCCCAGATCCCACCCCAGATGAGCCGTGGGTAGAGCCAGGAGACCGTCAGATGGGGGACAATCTTGACGCCCAGGGCGCCGGTAACGCCCCTCTCTCCCAGGAACCAGACCGCCATGCTGTTGACGAGCCCGCCCAGGCATCCTGAGGCGAACACCAGGCTCAGTTTGATGGAGAATCTCTTCATTTTGTCCCCTCTCTGTTGAGATTAGCCCTTCGGGCCCGATGATCTTGACCGGACTTCTGTCGAAATCGGGGGTATCATACTAGATTGTTCTCCTAATGTCACACCTGTTCCTCCTTTTTTCTTGACTGCCCTGTCTCAATTCCTTAAGGTTGATTCTTGATGTTTCGATTGTTTTGTAAAAACATTTAGTTACAGAGTTTTTAAAACCTTTTGAAGTCTATTTCCGAGCCTATTTCATGACCGTTCGCAGGATTTTGATACTGGCCCCCACCCTGCTGGCCCTCTTTCTCCTCCAGTCCTACTTCTGGGTGCCCACCTATGAGGAACAGACGAGGGGAAACCCGGCAAGGCTCAAACAGTACATCAGCGCCTCCATCGGCGATGCCAGCATCCTCAACCCTATTCTCTCGGCTGATTCCGCCAGCAGCCAGATCGAATCTCTCGTCTTTGAGGGTCTCATCGACCGGGACAAGGACCTGCGCTTCCGGGGCCGCATCGCCCGTTCCTGGGACATTACCGAAGAGGCCTATTTCTATGTCAACGAGGAGGCCTCCATACCGGGTCTCGGGAAGGCGGATGCCGATCAAGTGATCCGGTTTCTCAAAAAGGCTGAAACCGCCCCTCCACCCGGGACCGCCCTCGGGAAAAGCTTGAAGGTCATCCGGGAAATCGGCCTGATCCCGCCGCGGGAGTACCAGGTGACAATGGAGGAAAAGCCGACCGGAACGCAGGGAAAGTCCCGGAAAATAAGGTTCCGGGTCCACGCACCCGCCAGGATCCGGTTGGTCCTTCGCAACGTCAATCAGGAGCTCTTCCATGACCTGGAGCGTCTCCTGGGACCTCATTATCTTGCCCGCTTCAACGGGGCAAAGTACCTGGAAGCCGACCCCCGGCTCGATGACCGGAAGATGGAGACCTATGGACACAGGATCCTTCCGGCCACCGAGCACAATCCCGTCATCCTGTTTCATCTTCGTCCCGGCATCAAATTCCACGACGGAAAGCCCCTGACCGCCCGGGACGTCAAGTTCACCTATGATGCCATCATGGACCCGAAAAACCTCTCTCCCCGAATCTCCGATTTTGAACCGGTGAAGGGTGTTGAAGCGCTGGACCCGTTGACGGTCAAAGTGACCTACAAAAGGCTCTATTCCCCAGCCCTTGTAACCTGGGCAATGGGCATCCTCCCCGAACACCTCCTGAATCGCGATGCCTTGCATGCCGAAGCCGTCCGAAAGGGTGAAGACCCGAAAAAATTCTCCGTGCGCATGAGCCGTTTCAACCGGCATCCCGTTGGAAGCGGCCCGTTCAGATTCGAGGAATGGAAATCGGACCAGTTCATTTCCCTCGTCCATTTCGAAGATTACTGGGAAGGACCGCCCAACTACGAGCGTTACTATTTCCGCATTATCCCCGACATGCTGACGCAGGAGATGGAATTCTATTCCGGCACCGTCGACAACTATGGCGTCCAACCCCACCAGGTGGAACGGCTGAAATCGGACCCCAGATACCAAAGCTTCTCGGGCACCTCGTTCGGCTATACCTATATCGGCTACAACATGCGACGCAAGCCCTTTGATGACCCGCGAGTGCGGAGGGCACTGGGCATGGCCGTCGATGTGGACAAGATCATCCGATACGTCCTCTATGGCCAGGGAGAACGCATCACGGGACCTTTTGTCAAGCAGACGGACTACTACGACGCCGGAATCAAGCCCCTACCCTTTGACCCTGAAGGCGCCCTAAAGCTCCTTCAAGAGGCCGGTTGGCGCAAAAACAGGGAGGGGTGGCTTGAAAAGGACGGGAAACGGTTTCAATTCACGCTCATCACCAACAGCGGGAACGACCTGAGGAAGGCCGTTCTGGCCATCGCCCAGGACGCCTGGAAGCAGATCGGCATCGATGTGAAAACGGACCTCCTTGAATGGTCCGTCTTTATACAGGAACGGGTGGACAAGGCCGACTTCGACGCCGTCATACTCGGCTGGCAGATGGGAATCGAACCGGACCTCTACCAGATATGGCACTCCTCCCAGACACACCCTTATCAGCTCAATTTTGTCGGTTTCAAGGATGCGGAGGCGGATGACCTCATCATCAAGATCCGGCAGGAATACGATCATGACAAACAGGTGGCCTACTGCCACAGGCTTCACGAGATCATTGCCCGGGAGCAGCCCTACACCTTTCATTACGTGGGCAAATGGACGGCCATCCTGGACAAGCGTATTGTGATCAGGGATGTGGATAAACAGGGAAACGTCGTCTACCGGAAGATCAAACCCACCAAGACAGGCAATTACACCTTCTATTTCAACAGGTGGATCAAACTCCCTGAGGTGCCCACCTTCGCCCAGGACGGTTAACTTAATAGGGGTCGGATCATGTTGTCATTCATCGGTCGCAGTTTCATCCAAAAGCTGATCACGCTTTTTTTCGTGTCCATCGTCTCCTTTTTGATCATTCACCTCGCGCCAGGGAAACCGAGCCAGATCGATCCCATGAACCCAAAGTTCACCCCGGAGATCCTGGAGAGATTTCAGAAGGAGTTCCACCTCGATAAGCCCCTTTATACCCAGTACGTCCTCTTTTACAGGGACCTCTTCGCCGGAAAGACCGTCTCCTGGAAGGACAACCAGTCCGTACTCAAAAAGATCTGGGTCCGTTTTTTGAACAGCCTCCCCCTCTTTGTGGTGGGGACGCTCCTGACCTGGACCCTCTCCTTCCCTTTGGGCATTCGATCGGCCATTTTCAGGGGCGGGATCTACGACCGGACCGTTACCTTCTTTTCCTATCTTCTCATCTCCATTCCCGGCTTCTTTTTCGCTTATGTGCTCATCATCTTTGTGGTCACCAGGTTTCACGTCCCGGTCATCGGCATGGAGACCTTCGGCCTGGGCGCCACGGCCTGGTCACGGGTCGCCATGGACCGTGTATGGCACCTCCTGCTGCCGTCCGCCCTGGGCGCCACGGGCGGGATCGCCGTCCTGTCCCGCTATGTCAGGAGCCAGATGCTGGAGGTGGAAGGCCAGGATTACGTGAGAACGGCCGTTGCCAAGGGTTTGCCGCCTGAAAAGGTCCACTACAAACATGCCCTTCGCAACGCGCTCCTCCCCTTTGCCACCATGTTCGGGCTGATCCTGCCGGGGCTCATCGGCGGGTCGGTGATCATCGAATCCATCTTTTCCTGGCCCGGCATGGGCAGGATGGCCTATGAAGCCATCCTTGCCAGGGACTATCCCATCATCCTGACGGTGAATTTCATATCCGCCGTCCTGGTGCTGGCCGGGACCTTTCTCTCCGATATTCTCTATCTCCTGGCCGATCCGAGGATACGGTTGTGATGGATACTGCAGCCACCCCCCGGGACTGGAACGAAACCCTCGACACGCCTGTAAAGCCCAAGAGGTCCAGGTTCGAGGAGGCCTGGCGTCTGTTCAGGGCCAACAGGCTGGCCCTCCTGGGCCTCACCATCTTTCTCGCCTTTTTCTGCGTGGCCCTTCTGGGGGTCTTCCTCACGTCCGGCAGCCACCCCGTGTTTGACCCCGCCCTTGTGCGCCTGGAGGAAAAACTTCGGCCTCCCCTTTCCAGGCCGAATCTGGATGCCCTGCACCCGGAAGATGTGCCTGCTTTGGGGATCTACCTCTTCGGCACGGACGACCTGGGGAGGGACATCTTTTCAAGGATGCTCCAGGGGGCCTGGGTCTCCCTGACCGTGGGATTCGTGGCAGTGGGCCTGTCGGTACTCATCGGTATCGCCATGGGGGGGCTCGCCGGCTATTTCGGCCGGATTCCCGTAACAGCAGGCCATATCCTCGCCTGCCTGCTGCTTGGGCTGGGGTCGACCTGGCTGGTGGTGGGAAACCGGTGGTTGGCGGTCATCCTGCTCATGGGGGGTGTTGCCCTCGCCGCTGTTTCCCTTCGCAACACCCGTTCAGGGCAGGGGGCCGCCGAAAAAAACGGTTGGCTTTCGTGGCACAGGCTGCCGGTCATGACCGTGGACACCCTGATCATGCGCGTTGTGGATATCATGCTGTGTTTCCCGAGCTTTTTTCTCATTCTGACGGTGGTGGCCATCCTGCCGGCCTCCATGTACAACATCATGATCGTCATCGGGTTGACCAGCTGGATGGGAGCCGCGCGGTTCGTCCGAGCTGAATTCCTCTCCCTTCGGGAACAGGACTTCGTCACCGCTGCAAGGGCCCTGGGTGTGGGCAAACTCCGCATCGTCTTCCGCCACATGATGCCCAACGCCCTCGGGCCGGTACTCGTCTCCGCCACCATAGGCATTGCTTCGGCCATTTTGACGGAAGCCGGGCTGAGCTTCCTCGGGTTCGGCGTCCCACCCCCCCATGCCACCT
>CAYOIU010000015.1:0-4455 GCA_964404085.1 uncultured Desulfobacteraceae bacterium
TGTAGAAGTGAGTTGCCAAGTGCACTTTGAGAAAGCACATGAAAAAGATTGTCAGATTCGGTTCCCATTCGTTGCTCATAGGCTGCCGCTTGCGGCATAAACCAGCTTTTTGCAAAGCATCATCTTTTGATCATAGGATATCATCATGAGGGTATTCATGACCGGGGGTTCCGGTTTTGTTGGAACGAGCATCACTCGGCAACTCGTTGGCCGGGGTGATGAGGTGACCGTCCTGACGAGGAGAGTCTCAAAAGATCAAAAGCCGCTGGAAGGCGTATCGTTCCTCGAAGGCGACCCCACGAGGGAAGGTCCCTGGCAGGAACAGGCCGCCAAGCATGACGTCTTTATCAACCTGGCCGGTGCATCTATCTTCAGGCGCTGGACCGGGGAGGCGAAACGCGTGATCCGTGACAGCCGGCTCCTGACCACCAGGAACCTGGTTGCTGCCCTTGAAGCTCGGAAGGGAAAGGATACCGTCCTGCTCTCTACCTCCGCGGTCGGGTATTATGGGTTCCACGGCGATGAATTTCTGGACGAGGCGAGCCCCGCAGGGGAAGATTTTCTCGCTTCGCTTGGCCGAGACTGGGAAGGGGAAGCGGTCCGAGCCGAGCTATACGGTGCACGGGTACTCCTGTGCAGGTTCGGGATCGTTCTGGGTCGAAAGGGCGGGGCCTTGAGCCAGATGCTCCCCCTTTTCAAGAAAGGATTGGGAACGGCCTTGGGGTCAGGAAACCAGTGGTTCTCCTGGATCCACGAACAGGACCTGGTGAACGTCTTTCTCTTCCTGCTGGATCAAAAAGGGTTATCAGGACCCGTCAACTTCACGGCACCTGAACCGGTCACCAACAGCGCCTTCACAAAGGCCCTTGGCAAGGCCCTGGGTAGGCCGACATTCCTGCCGGCGGTTCCCGGGTTTGTCCTGAAGATGATGAAAGGCGAATTCGGCACCGTTCTACTGAAAGGGCAGCGGGTCGTCCCGAAAAAACTCCTCGACGCCGGGTTTCGTTTCCAGTTCCCCGCCGTGCAGAAAGCGCTCGGTGACCTCTTGAAATGAAAAAACATCCTGTCCCCTGTCCCGGGCTCATTTCGCAGCAGGGGAGTCCGATTGGTTGGCCAACTCCATTTCGCCTTTCGCCATCAATTTATCCAAAGCGGCAAGGGTTCCCAGAGGCAGAGAAGGTGCCTGATGCGTTTCCATCAGCTTCCGAACCTCTTCAGCAATTCTTACGCCTGCATCTTTGGCGCCCTCCGCATGCCAGGCATTGTATGTCTGGCGCGTAAAAATGTTCGGTTGCCACAATTCCTTCCGAAAATTCCGGACAGTGTGGCTTTCCTGCAGATAATTCCCGCCAGGACCCACCCCGGAAATCACGTCCCTCGCTATGGTTTCCGCATTGATCTCAAGTCCCTGCAAAAACCGCTTTGACATGCCGATGATCTCGTTACCCAGGACCAGTTGCTCCACAGAGCAGATCATTCCGCTATCCATATAACCGATATCATGGATGAGGTTCAGGCCTGCAAGCCCCTGTGCCAGAATACCAAAGGCGCCCTCGGCTCCCGCCTGAGCATCTACCACTTTTGACTCCGTGGCGCCGGCCAAACCCCAGGTGGGAAGGCCGAAATGTTGGGCCAGTTCTGCCTGAGCAGCAAGGGCGAGGCTCATTTCAGGGGCACCGACCATCATCATTCCAAGCCGCATATCAAAGATCCCGAAATTGCAGCCCGCGCCTACAGGGCAGCCGGGATTACGCAACTGGGCGAGAACGAGTCCCATAAGACTTTCGGCCATTCCCTGTGATACGGCCCCAGCCATGGTAACCGGTCCGGTGGCTCCGGGCTGGATACTGGGCCCGGTCATTTGAGGCAAACCCAAGTCTGCCGCCACAAACATTCTGTCCACCACTTCAGCCGGAAAGATGAGTGGAGATATGGACTCGGGATAAAGGACAAGAAACGGTTTTCGCCTGAGTTCATCAAGACCCCCGGCAATCTCTGCAGCCATTTCATAGACCAATTCAGCCCCCCGGGCACTGTACGTAAGAAATGCGATCGGCTTCACCGTATTGGTGACCGTGGCATAAAATTCATGAATATCGGCGGCATTGGCCGGCACATCCTGGCAGGATCCCATCGGCATAACCCAGTCGATGTGTTCCAAGGCATCCGCGACCTTTGCTGCCAGCTCCAAATCACCAACGGTAGTAGGATGTACATCCCCGGTAAAGGCGTCTTTGGTATTGGGACTGGCCGTAGAAGTACCGTAATAGCTTTTGCGGCCTTCCACTTCCAGTGCCCTGTCCCCGTTTCGATCATAAATTGTCCATCCTTTCGGGGCACTGGCAATGCATTGCCGGACGATGAACTCGGGGACATATACTATTTCTTCCTTGACCATGGCGCCAGCACTGCGAAGCATCTCCCTGGCGCCCTTATGGTGGATCTTGAATCCGACCTTTTCCATGACCTCAAAGACGGATCTCACAAGCTCCTGCAACTGGTCATCAGTTAACATCCTGAAATGGGGTGTCCGATTCTCGGTTGAATTCGTCCGAATCATGGCTGTGGATCTCCCTTCTCCTTCAGATTGAAGGTTCCCTATCACGATAAGAAAAGCGGGGGCCGCCTCCCTTGAAGCAGCCCCCATCTATTCACTCCCCTACTAGGCCCACGACCAATCCTGAATGTTCCAGGTGATGTCGGTCACATAGGGGTTGATCTGGTACCCTTTGAGATTACTCTTCTTGCCGTACATGAACACGTAAGCGAAGATAGGTGCAAAAGGCACATCATCGAGAAGGATCTCCTGGATCTCGCCATAGACGGCCTTGCGTTTTTTCATATCGGAAATCAGCACACCCTCTTCCAGGAGCTTATCCAGTTTCGGGTTCTGGTACTGAACGTAGTTAGATCCTACACCGTCTTTCACCGGAATCTGCTTGGAATGGCATCGTGCGGTATAATCCGGATCCATGCCCACGGTCGGCTCCCACCCCACCATGAGCGTATCGAACTGACTCTTGGTAGTGTACTCACCCCATACCACGGAAGCGGGCATGTTCTTGATCTCCATGGCCACGCCGATCTCCTTCCAGCCTGCCTGAACCATGGCTTCGGCCTGCTCCCTCGCCTTGGACCCGGCGGTGGTGGACATGGAGAACTTGAGTTTGACGCCGTTTTTCTGCCGGATGCCATCGGATCCTTTCTTCCAGCCTGCTCCCTCAAGCATTTCAGCGGCTTTCCCGGGATTGTAGCCCGGATCCTTCAGATTGGAGTTATAGGCCCAATGTGTGGGGTGGAGATATGACAGGGTCTGTGGCGGCAGGCCGTAGTAAATATCTTTCACCCATTTTTCTTTATCCACTGCGAGATAAAGCGCCTGCCGGACGACCTTTTCCTTGAACTGCGGTTTGCCGCAGTTGAAATAAATGAATTCTACCCACGGGGCCGGGGTAACAAGGGCATCCCTTCCAGAGAGATGACGGGCCTCTTCAAATCGCTCCGGCGGCACCCCGTGCAGTCCAAGAACATCGATTTCTCCTGTCTTGAACTGGGTGTACAGGACCGTCTGATCAGGGACGAATTTGTGTATCACCGTATCTATTGCAGGGGTTCCGCGATGATAGTTGGGGTTCTTCTCATAAATCATGTGGCTTCCAGCCACTCGCTTGACCAGTTTGTAAGGCCCGGTTCCAATTGGATGCGTATTATAGGGAGCGATGTTGATATCCTTGACCTTGGAGAGAAGATGTTCCGGAACGATATGCATTTTCTGCCAGCCCCAGGCAAACGGGACGAATGGTTTTGAAATATGGATCTCAATGTGGTGATCGTCCAGGATGCGAAAATCAGAGATCATGTCAAAGCCGGAGCGAGAGCGGATGGCTACCTTGGGGTTGATAATGGTCTTATAGCTAAATTCCACGTCCTTTGCCGTAAAAGGTACACCGTCCTGCCACTTGATGCCTTTCTTGAGCTCGATTTTCCACACCTTGCCGCCTTCAGAAATTCCTCCGTTTTCCAAAGTCGGCACCCGTGCAGCCAGGTTGGGGATAAAGTGGCCCTTTTCATTTACATCCCACAGGGCGTCAAACATGCAGGCTTCGGGCACTTCTTCCGTGCCGGAATTCACGTAAAGCAAGGGGTTAAACTGCACGGGTTCCTGGGTCATACCGATAATGACATTCTTCTTTTTCGCCCACGCAGGACGGCTCGTCAATCCCACGCCTGCGCCTGCGATGGCTGTCCCCGCTGCCACCATACCGGTGGTCTTCATAAATTCCCGTCGCGTCATGTGTCTCTTTTTCATAATGCCTCCTTTCCTGTCTGCGGCTAATGTTGCCAAAATTGCATCAGCAGTCATGAGAGCCTCCTGCGGATGCTACCCTATTGCTGTACAAAGGGGTCCATCCCCCTTTCGGAAACCTTCTCTGGTTCCAAAAATCACATACCCAC
>CAYOIU010000015.1:4465-25653 GCA_964404085.1 uncultured Desulfobacteraceae bacterium
GCCGTCTCCCAGGAAATTGAAGCTCATCACGGTAAGTGTAATCATGATTCCCGGCAGTATCGCAAGCCATGGAGCCAGATCAAAATAAGATTGGGCGTTTGTCAGCATATTTCCCCAGCTTGCCAACGGAGGCTGAATGCCGTAGCCGAGGAAGCTGATATACGATTCCATGAGAACAGCATTTGCCACATTCAGGGTTGCTGAAACAAGGACCGGTGAGATCGCATTCGGCAGAAGTTCTTTCAACATAATTCTTCTTCCGGAAGCACCCAGCGCGAATGCTGCTTGCACAAATTCCTGCTCCTTGATGTATTGAATTTGGGCCCGAATAATACGGGCCACTTCCATCCAGGAGGTAAGACCGATAATAAGTGCAATGGAAACCACTGTGGGTGTTATAAAAGCGGCCAGAACCAGCAACAGGAACACTTGAGGAAAACAAAGAACAGTATCCGTAAAGCGCATCAGAATGTTATCCACTTTGCCGCCATAAAAACCGGCAATCACTCCAATAGTGAGACCCGTAATAATCGTGGCGAACATGGCTGCCATCCCCACTACCAGGCTTATTCTCCCACCATGGAGTAGCCTACTCAGCAAATCACGTCCCATTTCATCTGTGCCCAGAATAAACCGCGAATTCGTTAAAGGCCCTATAAAACGCAGTTTTGTGTCAAGGGCAAGAGGATCATGAGGCGCTACAATATCTGCAAACAGTGCCAACAGAAGAAGAAGGATAACAATACAACCACCCGCCACTGCAAGCCGATGCTGCAAGAACCGTCGCCAGATACGCCGAACCTGAGTCTCGTAGTAATGGGATGAAGAGACCGGCAAAACCTCGCAGGGCTCTCCCAAGGCTATGGCGCTTTCTGTAGCCCTGCTTTTACCCGGCTCAAAATCAGCGATGCTCTTCTTACTCATTATTCCAATCTCAATCTCGGATCAATCATTGCATTTATCACGTCAGCCAACAAATTTCCGATGATTACAGCCATGGCTGTAATCATAATCATGCCCATCAGAACAGGATATTCTTTCATGGTGAGGGCGTCGACGAAAAGCCTTCCCATACCAGGCCAGCCGAAGATTGTCTCAGTCACAAGTGCACCTGAAAAGAGCCAGGGCAATTGAATACCCGCGAGCGTAACAAGTGGTGCCAGTGCATTGGGAAAGGCATGACGAAAGAGGACCCGACGGCCGGCGAGGCCCTTTGATCTGGCCGTCCGTATGTAATCCTGGTTAATAACTTCAAGGAAACTGGATCGAGTATAACGACTCCATTGAGCTACCAGCACAAGAGCCAACACCACGGCAGGGAGGATGAGATGCGTTAATAAATCGAGAATTCCCTCATCCCCACCCAAGGTAAACATCCCCCCTGAAGGGAGCCAGCCAAGCTTCAAAGAAAACAGGAAAATGGTCATCAATCCAAACCAGAATGTGGGAAAAGAGAGTGCCACCATGGCCCCGGTCGTGGCAAGATAGTCAAAGACAGAGTATCGCCTTACAGCGCCCAGAATGCCGATAAACATACCTATTATAACAGCAAGAGACATGCCTGAGCCCATCAGGATAAAAGTTGCAGGAACCCGCTCCAGGATCACGTTGAGGACAGGACGTCCCCCGAAAAAGGTGTACCCCCAATTGCCGGTGAACATCCCATACGCCCATTTAACATACTGGATATACATGGGCTGATCGAGACCGAACACCTGTTTGATACGTGCGATATCCTGGGCCGTGATGGTCGGATTGAGCGTGTAAACGGCTAGCGGTCCGCCAGGGGCCAGATGCATCATCGCAAAGCCGATAATTGAAACACCGATAAGGAGTGGAATGGCCTGCATGAGCCTTTTCAGGATAAATTGGAACACCGCTTATCTCTCCCTGTTGGAGCTAACACGCCCCTTCCCTCGACTCATCTTAGTAGAGATGGCATGCAACCAAGTGCCCTTCATCTGCAACCCTGAATTCCGGCTCTATCTTATCGCAGGGATCAAAACATCGAGGACAGCGGGGGTGGAAACGGCAGCCTGAAGGCGGCCGAATTGGCAAAGGGACATCTCCTTCCAGAATTATTCTTTTTCGTTTGCGATCCGGATCAGGTACCGGCACGGCAGAAAGCAAGGCCGAGGTGTAAGGATGCAGCGGATGTCTATAGAGTTCGCTCCTGGGGGCTTTCTCTACAATTTTTCCCAAATACATCACGGCAATCCTATCTGATATGTGATGAATAACGCTCAAATCATGGCTGATCATGATATAGGTCAAATCCAGTTCTTTTTGAAGGTCTTCAAAAAGATTTATGACCTGCGCCTGAATGGAAACATCAAGAGCTGAAACAGGCTCATCACCTACGATTAATTCCGGATTCACCGCAAGCGCGCGGGCGACCCCGATTCGCTGACGCTGGCCGCCCGAAAATTCATGCGGATAGCGGCGCATGTCGGATGCGGAAAGTCCAACCTTCTTCAGCAGATCTGCGATCCGGTCTTCCTTCTCGCTCTGCTCAACCAGTCCATGAATTTCCAAAGGTGCGGCAATAATAGTACCCACCGTTTGCCTGGGATTCAATGAAGAAAAAGGATCCTGGAATATTATCTGCATTTGCCGTCGCAGACCTTTCATCTGTCTCCGGTCATAAGACGTTATGTCCTTTCCATTATAGCGTATTGTTCCACCGGTTGGCTCAATAAGCTTTAATATGGTCTTGCCCGCTGTCGTCTTCCCGCAACCACTCTCTCCAACCAGACCCAGTGTTTCGCCTTTCATGACTTGCAGGTTTATCCCGTCAACGGCGTGAACATTGGCGATCACCCGCGAAAAAAATCCTTTCCTGATCGGGAAATACTTCACTAAATTTTCCACTTCAAGCAGTGGCTCAGACCGGTGCTCCATCCCTTCAGACCTCTCCACAAGCTACCATATGTCCATCTTCCAATGACCGAAGCTCAGGCACCTTTTCCCGACATTTCGGTTGAGCAATGGGACATCGGTCAAAAAACGAACAGCCCGAAGGCAGGAAACACAAATTGGGCACTTGTCCCGGAATCTCTGCCAGGCGCTGTCGCCGTTCCTCATCATCGATTTTGGGAATGGATCTCAAAAGACCCCGGGTATAGGGGTGAAGAGGGTTTTGGAAAATGGACTTGATGTCCGATTTCTCGACGATTTTCCCTGCATACATGACAGCAACATGGTGGGCCATCTCGGCTATAATCCCCAGGTCATGGGAAATCAGCAGGATACTTGTCCCCAGATTATTCTGAAGATCCAGCATCAGATCCAGGATCTGCGCCTGGATCGTTACATCCAGCGCCGTGGTGGGTTCATCGGCGATAAGAATTTTCGGGTTGCAGACCAGCGCCATGGCAATCATCACACGCTGGCGCATGCCCCCGGAAAGCTGATGGGCGTATTCATCCGCCCGCCGTTCAGGGGCAGGGATGCCGACCATATCCAGGAGTTCAATTGTTCTCTGACGTGCTGCTGCCCTGCTCATTTGGTAATGGTTAGTAAGTACCTCTTCGATTTGAAATCCTATGGACATAATGGGATTCAAGGAAGTCATGGGCTCCTGAAAGACCATGGAGATCTCCTTTCCCCTTATCTCTTGCATTTCTTTTTCACCGGCCTTCAGTAAATTCCTCCCGGCAAATAGAATCTCTCCTCCCCGGTATTCGGCAGGCGGCACATCGAGAAGCTTCAGGATCGACAAAGAGGACACGGTCTTCCCACAACCACTTTCACCAACAAGCCCCAGGGTTTCACCTTTTCCGATCTGAAAGGAAATCCCATCCACGGCCTTAGCGATACCCTCTCTCACGTGAAAATAGATGCGAAGGTTCCTGATATCCAGGAGAACGTCACTCGATGAGTTCGTGGGCGCATTAGAATCGACTTCAAGCGAATTCAAAATTTTCCGTATACCTCATTACAAGACCTGGAATGTACTGCTGCGGGCCGAGCGGGACCTCTTAACCAATGACTGAAAAGCTTGAATCCGGGTTGACCTCTCTCAAACGGCTGAAAAACCCGGTATTGCATTGCCACCCTGTGTGCTGCATAACGAATTTAACCGGATCGGTATCATGATCCCACCCCTCCTCCACCTTCTCGATTAGTTCAGACATCAGTACCCCGGCAACAGGTGCGTTCTTGTATTGATTACCCGAACTCCCCACTGCCATATAGAACCCTGGAAGGGCGGATTTATCATATATCGGAATCCAGTCTGTGCTCACGTCATAAAGATCAACCACACCCTGTGGCTTGTTCGGAATAGGGAGACCATCAATACGCTGACCTTCACGCATGGCTTGAGTCGTCCACTGATCTGTAAACCCCCTGTTGAAATCATCGGGATCAACCCATTCACGTGCATCACATTCCGGATCCTCACTGCCGATCAGCACATGATTTCCCACTTCGGGGCGAGAATAACAGCCGATATCGCCATCGGAAATAATCGTGCCATCTTTTTCATAGTCAAAGCCTTTTGGTGAAGGCACATGACAGACCTCCGCCCGCAGTGCTTTCGTTTTTATATTCATGCCCTCTTCAACCCCTGCCATGCGATTTATAAGATAGGAATGTGGGCCGGCCACGTTGACAACAATACGCGCGCCAAACTCGGATCCGTCTTTCAGCTTGACGCCGGACACATGATTCCCGCTCATCAATATCCCAGCGACCTCTGCATTAAACAGAAATTCACCACCATTTGCCTCCGCAGCCACCTGGACATTATGGGTTGAAAGCTGTGGATCAGTCACGTAGCCGGACTCGGGAACAAAAATTGCGCCTTCAATCGCATCGCCGGTTGGTTTTCCGAAATCAGGGACGCCTAAAAGCTTCGGGGGGAAATATCTCTTTGTATTGAGAATAGGCATCCTTTTCCGGATTTCCTCCAGCCCAAGCTCCTCATACTCAACACCGAGCTTGTCAAGACTTTCCATGACCATTTCCAGATTCTTGTTGATTGGGGTCTTAATAACGAGACAGCCGGTGTTGATATATCTGGCCATTCCCGCCTTATCCTCCACACCGAGATATTTTTCCCAGTCAATCCAATAGAAATATCCTTCCCGGGCCATTGCCACACCGTCCGGAGTAGAATAGTGCAGCCTGATTATGGCACAGGAGTTGGAGGTGGATCCATATCCCGCCGCCGGCAGTTTATCAATGTTGAGTGTCTTGTATCCCTTCTTGGCCAGCTCAAAGGCAACGCAGCAACCGATGATGCCGGCGCCGATAACAATAGCGTCATAGCTCTTCTTCATCGCAACTTCCTCCAGATATAAAATAATCAGGGTATTTTGATTGAGGTAATCAAATCCATAGGCACGAACTGTTAATTGGTAGCAGCTACTAAAGACAGTGGTCGGTGTTCAAAAAGGCGGCTAATCATTGAATCATTTTACAGATTTAATTTATTGCCCACTCCTTGTCAAGACTAATTGCCTTTAGGCCTTTTCTCTTCCGGCGAGGTCCTGGTACACGAATCACTGCAACCAAAAGGGAGAATTGTTCGCGAAAAACATCCTTCTCTTACGAGCAGACCTTGATAATTTGCATTGCCGAACAATGAGAAAGATTATATCTGTATTGATGCTATTTCAAAGGGTTACCTTGACACAGCCGTCTCAGTTACCACGCGACATATTGATCGCTACGTCAAAGTGATATCCGCTCAGATGAAGGCAAAACTAAAGGGTGGGAGAACTAAAAAGATACCACACATGCTTTAGCGCACTATCTTGCCCGGCAGGAGGAATTCATACCGTTTCCGGAACAACCTGGTGGTCATCCATCGGTCGATGCGGCGAAAGGCGAGGAAAAGGGACCAGATGAGCTTGTCTTCCTTGTAGTATTTTTCCACTTGCTCGCGGCTCAGCGGGTCATGACCCGTGGGAAGGTGACGGTTGATGCAGCTGATGGTGCCGGGAATCAGTTCGGGACACTGCTCTTTAAAGAGGTTCGCCGCCAGATCCATGTAGACGAGGTGCTGATCATAGTAGCGGTTCATGACATCTTTCAGGAACAGCCACCTGATCAGCCATCGGAGAAACACCGGAGCACTCTGCAGAAAAAGCTCCGGGTCCATCTGCTCCGCGCCGTCCCTGCGGTAGAGTGGGGTACTGGTATCTATATACAGAATATCGTCGTTTTCCAGGACGACCCAGTTGGACACCTGTGCATCGATTGCCAACTCCAGTGCTGGATGCGAGAACCCGTTGAACTTCCACACCCTGCCTATCTCCACGATGACCCTTTCCAGAATTGCCGTCGCCTCTCCCGGTTCGAGTTCGTGGATGAGCCGGTGGGCGAAACGATCCCCGGGAAGCCGCTCCTGGGCAATGTAGAGTACGACAGGACGCTCCTGGATTTCAATGACCAAAGTCTCGTGGCGGGGGAGCTTAAGGCCAGCGTCGCTGAGATAACGGCAGTACTCATGGAATTGCTCTGCATAGACTTCCGCGGCTTCCCGATTGGAAAAGAGGGGCATCCGCTTATAGGCCACGTTGGGATTGTCCCCGATTTGCAGGATGATGGAAATTTCTCCGTAGCCGAACACCGCGGCTGGAATCGGAGATTCTTCAAGGGCCTGGGGATTCAATCCCGCTTCAAAATCAGAAACCAGAGTCCGATCAATATCCATTCTCCACACCCCGCCCCTTTTTCAATGCTTCCACTTCCCCACAAACCCTTCCACCTGCCGTTTGATCTTCAGAACCGGTCGCAGCCGTTTTGCCGCCCCAATGGCCTTGTCCAAACGCTCCATGACCAGGTCCACGTCCTCCAGCTTCATGATCAGGGGCGGCAGCATTTGACAGATTGATGGGTCATTGTTGGCGTAGACCATGAGCAGGTAATGGTCATAGGCGGTCTTTGAGAGGACAGGCCCGGAAAGCTCGTCTTTGAGTTCCAGGCCCATCATGAGCCCGAGCTGACGGAGTCCCATCAGAAATCGGGAGTGCTTCTTCCGGAGTTTTTCTACTCCCTGGTCGAAGGCGCGGGCCAGTTCGTTTACGTGTGCCATGAATTCCGGGTTTGAGGAGATCTCCAGGACCCGTTTCGCCACCAGGCAGCCCACCTCGGCGCCGCCGAACGTAGAGACATGGATGAAGGGATCCTCGTGAAAAATGGTCTCCAGGGGTGTTCGAATCACCGTAGCCGTAATAGGATAAATGCCTCCCGAAAGTCCTTTCCCCAGCACCACGATATCCGGCACAATGTCGAAATGTTCGAAACCCCAGAGTTTGCCGGTTCGCCCGAGCCCTGTCTGCACTTCATCGATGATGAGCAGCGCGCCTCGATCACTGCACAGCTCACGGACAGCAGGGAGATATCCTTCCGGGGGGACGGCGATGCCAAGGGTCGCCGGGACCGTCTCCAGGATCACTCCCGCCGTATCGGTGTCGATTTCCGCGGCCAGCGCGTCCTTATCCCCAAAAAGGACCTGCACAAATCCCGGCATCTGCGGCCCGAACGGGACCCGGTATTTCTCATCGCCGGCGGCCATGGCAAGACCCGTGTGTCCGTGGTAGCCGCCCTTCGCAGAAATGATTTTTTCCCTTCCCGTGTAGGCCCGGGCCACCTTCAGCGCAAGATCCACCGCCTCCCCTCCGCCGACTCCGAAAACGGTGTAATTCAGATCCTCCGGCATCAGGTCTGCAATCCTTTTTGCCAGGTCCGCCCTGGCCTTGCTCATGAGGTGGCCGTTGCCGATATCCAAGGTATCGAACCCCTGTTTCAGGACATCGATCAGCTCCTGATTCCGGTGTCCCAGATTGAACACCCCGCCATTGCAATGGAGATTGAACAGACGTTTCTTCCCGTCCAGATCGCCGAGATAGCATCCGTCACGACTCCCCATAATGAACGGCATGCCGTACTTCTCAAAAAACGCAACTTTTCCGGATGACACGTGTTCACTGAAGTTTTGGATGGATTCTTTTTTGGAGGGTGAAGTTTTCTTCTCTCGGCCGGCAAGAGACATGCGGTGATTCTCCTGGTTGAAGGCGTGGAGTTTTCCTGAGAATGGATCTTTTGTAACGCCAAAGATATTTGACGTTTCGAACTGCTGACATGGTCACATGGGCTAAACCATCTCTTTGTCTTTGATGATGCCCAGAAGCTTCAAGTGTGCCTTTTCCTGTTCCGCCAGGTCATGAAGAAGGGCTTTTACCTGTTCATGTTCCATCTCTTCCGCGTATCGCATGTAGAGGTCCATGGCCTGGGCCTCGAACATCATGGCGACTGAGAATACATCAGCCAGAGAACTTTTAGCGCCCATGATCCTTTCCACTAACTTCTCCGGGCTGAGACCCCCTTCCAGCACACCGGAGACCACATGGGATTCGAAGGTGGACCGATTCTCTTCCCCTCCAACGACCTCCCCATAGAGTCTGAAGAGCTGATTCTTGTGTTTTTCCTCGACGCCGGCCAACTTCGAGAACAATTCCTTCGCGTCTGGATTAGCCGTTTTTCCGGCCGCTTCTTTATAGAATTCTCCGAGGCTCTCTTCCATGCCGTAGGCAAAAAGGATGATTTCCCCAGGGGTTTCAATACCTTCTAGATGCTCCAGTCCCATTTCAGGGGGCCCCGCCACCTCTTGGCCCTGCCAGGCCCGGATCCCTCCCTTCAGGTTGTAGACCTCGCTGAAGCCTTCACCATCCAGTATCTGCGCAGCAACACGGCTGCGCCCACCCATCGCTCAGTAGACTATGACGGGTTTTTTAGGGTCCAGTTCACCAAGACGATCGGTGAGCTCGGGCAGGGGAATCAATTTGGTCCCGGGTATCCTGGCCTTTGTATACTCTCTCTCCTGCCTGACGTCCAGAAGGGTGTAAGACCCTTCCCGGTGTTTTTCCATGTAACCGCTCAGCTCGTCTGGGGTCATATTACGGACGGGTGCAAACAGTGACTTGATTTTCATGTTTGTCTTCCTCACCCCATCAAGTGCCGGGAAAAAGATCGGATAGAGATGCCGCATCCTGACCCTCAGCCATGGCCCTGGTGACCCTGTTGAAACCTTTGGTGTCCCCCAGCATGATGCATCCGATCACTTTGTTCCCTTCAATCACCATCTTCTTGTAAATCTTCTCGTCCTGCATGACCTTTGATTCGAATTCCCCGTCGGCGTCGATATTGCCGGCGGATGCCAGGTCGATGCCCACCACCTTGAGGCTGTTGGCCATGGTGGTCCCTTCATACCGCATGTCCTGTCCTGTCATGTTTGCCCCGGCTATCCTCCCCTGTTCCAGGGCCGCAGGCCATATACCGTAAGGCATCCCCCTGAATTCCGCCACGTCGCCCGCCGCGTAGACGTCAGGTTGATTGGTTCGCAGGTGTTCGTCCACCTTGATGCCCTTGTCAATCTCCAATCCAAGGGAATCCGCCAGTTCCATGTTAGGACGGACACCGGCCGATATGACGACCATTTCCGCGGCAAGCCTTTCCCCTCCCTTGAGCAAGACACCATCGAGGACACCCTTTCCCGTAATTTCCTGTGTCTTTGCTCCCAGCCTGAAGGAAAATCCCATGCCTTCCAGGATACCCTGAAGCCTTTTTGCCCCTTCCACGTCCAGTTGCCTCGGCAGGAGTCTCGGGAAAAACTCCACCACCGTCACCTTCTTTCCCAGCTTCGCCAGGGCATTGCCGGCTTCAAGACCCAGAAGCCCACCCCCGATAAGGACCACGTTGTTCCTCTCCCCTGCCCATGCCATGATATCCCGCGCGTCCTGGATCCCACGAAGCGCAAAAACGCCCTTTTTCTCCGAACCGGCGATGGGTGGGACAAAGGAGTGGCTGCCTGTGGCAATAAGGAGGGCATCATAGGCAAACTTTTCTTCCTTATCCGTTTCCACGAACTTGTCACCGGCGTTTCCGCTGACAATCCGGGTCCCGAGCTTCAGATGGATTTTTCTCTTTCCGTACCACTCGTCGCCCTTGGCCACAAGGTCGCCTTCTTCGATATCTCCCGAAATAAACTCGTTCAATCTGATGCGGTAATAAAAGGGGAGGTCTTCGTTGGTGACCATCGTGATGTCACCCCCCTGATCATGCTTTCTCAAATTCTCAGCCGCCGTGGTGCCGGCCACACCGTTTCCGATGATCACGTATCTTTTCATTTGTCAATCTCCTCGCCAGTTCCCCCACCGGTGCCGTCATCGCAGGGCTCGTCCTCTGCAGACGCCCTGGCGTGTTCGGCGCTCGGAGCCGTCGTGCAGTAAGGAAGTTTCTCCTCGGCTTTCTTCTTTTTCTTCTTTTCTTCCGAAATCTCCTTGTTCTTCTCTTCCATATCCCGAACCTCCTTTCCCAGTATGGCAGTATACCGCATCGCTCTTCAACCACAAGAGCAAATGCATTATTCTTTTCTCGACTGGAAAGGAATCGCCTCTATTTTCCGGATAGCTCCTCCTCAAGATCCTTGATGTACTGGGCGATCAGGACTCCCAAATAGATGCATGCATTCCCATCCATACAGGCATCCGCATCCTTTTTGTCAAGAAAAGCATGCCGGCTGCTGGCGCCTTTTGTAAAGGTCACAACCCAGGCATTCTTGTCCTCATCAAACTGGAGGTTTGTGCTCAGTCCGTACTTCGTAATCTCGGGATACATTTCCAATAGCTTTCCTTTTAATGCTTCTTCAGTATAACTCATGTCTTTCCTCCTGTCGTAAAGCTTGCCTTATTTCCAATATGATTTGTGGATGCTGCTATCTTACCATGAAAATATTCCATAATAGCTCAAAAAAGGGGTAGAAGGGCTTTTCTTCCCATCCGGGGCCTGTCCTCCAAAGGCACTGTGTCACCCCGAAATACTGCGGTTTGAGCCAAATGGTCCGGCTCTTATTTCCGTATGGTTCCCGTCAAACACGATTGCCTTTCAAGAAAAAATGGCGTAATAGAGATGATGCCGGGCTTTATTGTTACTTTATATATCATGATTCCGGGAAGAAATCAGCCCTATTCTGAAAATCGAAAAAAGGAGGTTCACATACAATGCCTGAAAAAACAGAAGAGAATTTGGCTTATGCATTCGCCGCTGAATCAAAGGCAGCGATTCGAAACGACGCGTTCGCTAAGAAGGCCGAAAAAGATGGGTATGCACAGATCGCTCGTCTCTTTAGGGCTGTCTCCGATGCTGAGTCGGTGCATGCCCGCAGGTATCTGCTCCTGATGCGGGGCAAGGTAGGCTCCACTGAAGAGAACCTTGATGCGGCCTTCCACAATGAAATCAGGGCCAATGTGGAAGAATATCCAAAGCTTATCAAGGTCGCCACTGATGAAAACAAAGAGGGTGCCTTGCGGGCTTTTTCCCACGCACGAGATGTGGAATCCAGGCACGCCGAACTCTATAAGAAGGCCATGAATGACATGCTGGCCGAACGCGAGGCCAAGTACTACGTGTGCCAGGTCTGCGGTTATATCAGCGAAGACAACCCGCCCGAGAATTGTCCCGTGTGCGGCGCAGTCAAAGCAAAGTTCAAGCTGGTTGAATAGAAGACAGGAAGGAGAAATAGCATGAAATTTCAAGGTTTCAGAGTAGTCATCGAATTTGCCATCGAAAAAGAAAAGGAAGCGGTTTCCTTTTACGAAGATGCGAGCGCCCAGCAGCAGTTTTCTGATGCCCGCAAAATGTTCAAGGACTTTGCCGACGAAGAGCGAAAACACCAGGCCCTGCTCGAAGGATTTCTTAAAGGTGAAAAAACCATTGCGGATTACGATCTGAAATGGATTCCGGACATGAAGCGAAGCGATTACCTAGTTGATATCCCGTATGAAAAGGGGATGTCTTACGCGGATATCCTGCGGCTTGCCATGAAACGGGAGGAAAAAGCCCTCGCCCTCTATAACGACCTTGCCCGGGAAATTGGTGACAAAGACCTGGAGCAGACTTTCAAGATGCTGTCCCAGGAAGAGGCCAAACACAAACTGGCCCTGGAAACCATGTACGACGACTATATGGCCGACATGGGGGACTAAAGCGGATTTGATCTGAGGTCACAATTCTGAAGGAGCCTCCGCTTTCAGGCATTTAATTTTGCTCTTCTCGGCCCTTTTGACAAATGTCGCCGTAGAGCTTCTTTACGCAGTCCGGACAGAATCCGTGGGTAAATTCCGCCTCGGAGTGGTCGCGGATGTATCTTTCTAGCTGGGTCCAATACCCTTTGTCATCGCGGATCTTCTTACAGGAGACGCAGATGGGGAGGAGTCCGCTGAGGGTTTTGACCTTATCCATGGCATTCCTGAGTTCCCGGATAAGGTCTTCCTGTTTCTTCTTCAGCCGCTCGCGTTTACCTATCTCGTCTTCCAGCTCACGCTCGCGCGCTTTGCGTTTTTCCATCTCCTGTTTCAATCTAAATGCCGACCGTACCCGTGAAATCAGTTCCCACTTTTTCACGGGCTTGACGATATAGTCCGTGGCGCCGACGGCAAACGCCGATTCAAGGTTTTCCTTATCGTAAAGGCCGGTGACCATGATGACGGGGATGTCCTGAAAGCTCTTTTCCGTCTTGATCGCCTTGCAAGCTTCAATACCATTCATCTCCGGCATGAGGATATCCATGAGGATCAGGTCTGCTTTACCGGAAGGATGTGCTCCCCTCATTTTCTCAAGGGCTTCAGCAGCCGATTCCGCCAGAGCCACCTTGCTGTATCCGCCTTTCGTGAGCAGATGTTGAAGGAGCGTCCGTTCTTTTGCTGAATCGTCGACAACGAGTATGTTCATGCCAACACCTTCTTCCTGAGCATTATTCGTAGACGATCTCCACATGCTCCACATAGGAGATGATTTTCCCGACCAGGGCCCGGATTTCATTGGTGTCACCGCGTTCCCTGGCGGCCTGTTCTATGGCCTGGCCCAATTCAGCCAGTTCATCGAAACCGTATCCCAAGGATGAACCCTTGATACTGTGCCCGAGGCGCGCGACGGTCTCTTCCCAGTCCTTTTCTTTCAATACCTCCTGGAGGGCTCGAATCTCTTCCCAGGTGTTTCTGAAAAAATCGGGAATAATCTCCTTCAACTCAGCGTCAATGCGGGCAACCTTTTTCTCTTCGCGATACATGTTTTTCTAAACATCGCTTTGCTTCTTCAGGACACAGTCGCCCTTTCGTTTGGACAAAACCTTTCCAGAATTTGCAACAACCGGGTCTTCTTGATCGGCTTTGTCATGTGGAGCGTGCAACCCGCATCCAGGCTCTTCTGCTCCGTTCCCTCCAGCGCATGGGCGGTCAGGGCGATGATCGGGACAGGAGGAACATTCTCGGCTTTCTCACATTTCCGGATGGCCCTGGTCGCATCGTAGCCGTCCATCACCGGCATGGCCATGTCCATAAAGATGATATCATACTCCCCATCCACATACATTTCAACCCCTTCCCTGCCGTTTACCGCAATGTCCACCTGATGGGGTGTGTTCTGGAGATAAAAGGAAAACAACATGGCGTTGTTCTTGTTGTCTTCCACGAGCAATATCCGCAAGGATCTGATTTTCCTTCTTTCCTGGCAAGCGGCTACTTGTGCCTGTACGTCCGGGACCAGACGGTCATGGGTCTTCGCTTCGGGCAACCGGGGTTCTGCTAAACTCCCTGTGTCCTGCAGGCCGAAACGGGCCGTGAAACAAAAGCGGCTTCCCGGATTGACCGTTCGGGATGCGCCTCCCTGGGCACCCTGACCGGAGCTTTCAATAAGGCCCATCCCGACCGGGCTCTCCACCCAGATTCTCCCCCCCATCATTTCCGTCAACCGTTTGCATATGGCCAGGCCCAGGCCCGTCCCGCCGTATTCCCGCGTTGTGGACGCATCCGCCTGGCTGAAGTTCTCAAATATCTTTCGCTGTTTTTCTTTTGGGATTCCCACTCCCGTATCCCGAACCCAGAAAAGGATTTCCCCGTTCTTCGGAGATCCCCAGGCAGGGATTTCGCAACCCACCTGGATCTCTCCCTCGTGGGTAAACTTGAAGGCGTTTTCTATGAGATTGTCCAGAATCTGGCGCAACCGCGTGGGGTCGCCTATGAGGTTCGCGGGTGTTTGCGGGTTCACGTGACAAGTCAGTCGGAGTTTCTTCTCATGGCCCTTGATCGGCATCACTTCACAAATCCGGGCAAGGAGATCTCCCAGATCGAACGGGACGCTATCCAGCTCCAGCTGTCCTGACTCTACCTTGGAAAGATCCAGGACCTGGTTGATCAGGTGGAGCAGGTTTTCACAGGAATCCTCGAGGATCTTGACGTATTTTTTCTGTTCCGGGTTGAGGGATGACTCGCTAAGCATCTCGGACAAACCGAGGATAGCATTCATGGGAGTCCGAATCTCATGACTCATGGTGGCGAGGAACGTACTCTTGGCTCGACTGGCGGCCCGGGCAGCCTCCCGCTCCCTTTCCGCCTTTTCCTTTTCCTTTCTTTCGGTGATATCCAGGTAGGACCCTTCTAAGTAGATCACTTCTCCCTTTGAGTCTCGAATGGCCCTCATGTTTGTGGTAGTCCATATCCTGGTTCCATCCCTCTTGCGGTTCTGGTTCTCGAAACCGCTGACCCACCCTCGTTCGCTCACGATGCGTAAAAGCTCCTTGCGATCCTCCGGATTGACATAGTACTGTTCAGCGACATCCGTGGCGGCTGAGAGCAGTTCATCCGGGGAAGCATATCCCAGGGTTTTCGCCATGGCAGGGTTGGCTTCAATCAGACGACCGTCCGGTGTGGTCCTGTAGATACCTTCGATGGCGTTTTCAAATATCCCGCGAAATTTTTCCTCGCTGTGACGCAGGGAGGCGAGGCTCTCTTCAAGTTGGCCGGCCATTAGATTGAAAACACCAGCCAGGCGTCCGAACTCATCCTGACTCTCTACGGGAATACGTGTCCCAAAGTCACCCTCCCCTATCCGTTCCGCTCCCTGGGCCAGGTGTTTCAACGGGGCCGTCAACCGGCGCGTCATCAACAGGAGGAAAAAGGCCGTCAGAATCAATAGAAAAATGCCCAGGATAAAGATATAGGGTTTGATTCGCTTGGCCGCCCCATAGACTTCCGACTCAGGGTCAACAGCCATGACATACCACCCCCAGGGCTTGTAGAGTTCGTACCTGGCCAGGGAATTCCCACCCATGGAAGGGATTCTAACCCTTCCTTTGGTCTTGGCCCTGACCTCCCTGAACCAGTCCTCTCCACTCATGTCCTTGCCTATGAAAGACTTGTCGGGATGAACGGCGATGACGCCACTGGTGTTCAAAACCATTATGTAACCCTGCTCTCCGATCTCTATTCCCGACATTTCAGTGGAGGCGTCCAGTTCGGCCTTCGCAACACTGGCAGGTATATCCTGTAAGCCGTATTTGTCCAGCACATCTTTCTGCTCCTCCACCACCTGAAGGGCCTCTGTCAACCTTGTCCGGAGCCAGGCTTCCGCCAGATCATTCAGGGCCTTGTCAGTGAAATAGTACGTGGTCCCCACAGCCGACACGAGGGATAAGACAAGCAGCGGTAAGGTGGTAAAGAGTATTTTGCTGAAAGTATTCATTCAGCTTCCCCTGTCCATTATTCTTTGACACCCAGGTCCACCGCAAACCGGGTCTTCTCCGTGATTTGGGGATAGAGGGCCATTGTTGCCACTACAGGGTGACCGTATTCCACGCGATCCCGGCGTGCGTAGAACTGTTTCGCCTGGAAAAGCGGATAGGCGGCCACATCACTCAGGATCCTGATCTGGGCCTGTTTCCAGAGATTGATCTGCTTTTCGGGGCCAATCTCCAGCCTGGCCGCTTCGATCAGCCTGTCAACCTTGTCATAATGGGAAAAGTTGGTATCCGGCCTGGCCCCGGTTGCCACAATTGAATCCGAATGGAAAAAACGGGTTAGGTAGGCGTCCGCGTTGGGACGCCAGGCCCCGTAGAGCACAAGGGGATAAACACCCTGACGGATCAGCCTGTGCATGGTAGCGTGCGACACGACCCTGATATTGCATAGGATGCCGATTCGCGCCAGTTGGGCACGCAGGATTTCATAATTTACGCGGTAGATCCGTTTTTTGGATGACACCTGGTCCAGCGAAAAGCCGTCTTTGTATCCGGCCTCCGCAAGCAACTGCCTGGCTTTTTCCAGATTCTCTGCATAATCCAAATGAAAATAGGTCACTTCTTTCTTCCCCATTCCCCCCGGCAGGTACTGCGCCGGTACGGGAGAATAGGCCGCCTCGATAAGGCTTCCATTGACCCCTCGGAGGAAGGCCTGCCTGTTGAGGGCGTAGGCGATGGCTTTCCGGACACGAACATCATTAAGGGGTTTTAAAGAGGTGTTGAGATAGAGGGTGATCACTTCACCCACACCATGCACGTCTAGTCTGACGTGAGGCTCCTGTTCCATCTTTTCAAGCCAGCCCTTCTCGCCCGAGCCCACGATCACATCGAATTCCCCTGCCAGCAAACCGTCCCACCGTTCTGTCATCTGTGGCAGAAAATAGATTTCAACGCCTTTTAGGTGAGGCCGGCCCCGGAAATACTGCTTATTGGCCTTCAGGCACAGACGCTTCCCAGGATCGTAGCTTTCGAACATAAAAGGGCCCGTTCCTACAGGATGCCTCTTAAAACCCTCATATCCCATGGCCTCCACAGCCTTCTTGCTGACGATAAATCCCCCTGCATAGTCGGCTATTTTCGGAAGGAACAGGATGGTAGAAATGGGTTTGTCCAGGGCGATCCGGACGGTGTAAGTATTCAGTTTCTCGAAGTTCATGCCGCCGTATTCACCCGCATAAGCGGAATGGGCGGGATCGGCCGATTTCCGCAGGGAAAAGACCACGTCATCCGCGGTCAGCTCATAGGCCCCTGTCAAGGGGCCCGGATGAAACATGACGCCCCTGCGCAACCTGAAGACCCAGACCTGCTTGCCCCCGACCATCTTCGGTTCAGGGATGGACTCGGCCAGATCAGGCTCGATTACGGGTGCTTCACCGGGTTTGTAGCGGAGCAACCCATTGAAGACCATGTCCGCTACCATACGATCCTGGGACCCGGCTGCGAAATGCGGGTCCATCGTCCCCAAATCACTCACATGAACCGCCAGGCGCAATTCACCCTTGCAGGGCGCTCCTCCGTCCCCCTTTTGCGATGCACCTGTGGACTTCAGCTCTTCACCTCTTGCCACTGAAAATACCAGAGTGGTCACCAGGACAATCCAGAAAAGGGGCCATTGGCGTGTCCGGGGGGACATCATTGGAGCTCCTTTCACGCTGCGTGGGGTATTATTTCCACCAGCTTCACGAATCATGGTCAAAATAAAGCATCATATGGCAATCCAATAGGGTTCTGCTTTACAGGGTGAAAGCAAGAATACTTGGGCTTCTTAACCTATTTTGATGAAAAACGCAAATATCAGGGGAGATCTTTTCCTGTCCTGTAGAATCGTGCCAGGGTCCTCGGAGACACCTCGGCAGTCACGCCGAACAGGATGATTTGATTGATCAGGGTGGTACGCAGGACCCCCAGTCTCCGCCACCGTCTCCCTGATGTAACGGCCGGCGCCCCTGCAATTCTGACACGGCCGTATTTCCGGAGTTTCCGGACCAGCAGGAGGTCTTCCGCGAGGGGGACCGCGGGGAAACCGCCCAGGGAATCGAAAACGGTTTTCTTTATGAAAAGCGCCTGGTCCCCGTAGGGCAACTGGAACACGCGCGACCGGAGATTCGTCACCCATTCCACGGCCTTTATGAGGGGGACCCGGGTGTCGGTCTTGAACTGGAACGCACCCGCGGCCGTCATAGCGGGCATGAGCGTTTCAAAAACATGGTTTACATAGCGGACAGGGAGGCGCGTGTCTGCGTGGAGAAAGAGGAGCACGTTCCCTTTTGATGCCCTTGCCCCTTTATTCTGCTGGATGGACCTGCCCGTGCCACTTACCAGGACTTCTACCCCGGCAGCTTCCGCCAAAGCCCGGGTCTGATCTCTGCTGCCCCCATCCACGACAATGATTTCCGCATCAGGATCTTTTGCCTTTTCGATGGTTTTCCGAATAGAGTCCTCTTCATTCAAGGTGGGGATTATGATGGAGATATAGGGCCCCCTTGAGACTGCCCCTTTCCGCCACGCTCTCAGGTCAACTGGGGTGTCAATATCCGTCAATGGATTCAGCAGGTGGGTTTTCAGGCCCTGCCGAGTGGCCAGTTCCAGAGTTTCTTCGAGTACCCTTTCTGTTCCCCAATGGATGCCCGAGAATACATTTACGGGCCGCTTGAGGCCCGTTAGCCAGTACCCACCATCCGTACTCGGACCCATAACCACATCGTTCTCTTCGAGCGCGTCAAAGGCTTCTTCAAGATGGGTTTTTTTCAGGTCGGGGATGTCTGTTCCCAGGAGCACCGCCCGTCTGCATCCGTCCCTGAAGGCCCTTCTGAACGCGTTCATCATGCGATCGCCGATTCCTCCCTGTCCCTGGCTGCTTATCACCGGACCGTATCCCAGCCATCGCCTGATCTTTTCTCGGTCCCCACCCTCGAAACAAAGCTCGATCTGTATCTCAGGGTTTAAAGCGTAGGTCCTGACTGTGTGGAGGGTTTTTTCCGTGAACAGCCGCTGAAGGTTAGCGGCACCGACCCCTCCGAGGGCAGGGATAAGGCGTGTCTTGACCCTTCCGGGTACGGGGTAGCGCCCGAAAACAATCACCCGGTCTCTCGAAGCGTTCCGGTGAATGAGGCTGTTGCGCATCTATTTTTCACCGTCTTCAATCAGGATCATGCCCTCTCCGGGATAGATCTCCATATCCCCCTGATGGCTGGATGGATCGCTTGCGGGCCAGACGCCGGGTTGTGGATCGGCGCCTTCAAGAGTCACACCGCTCGGGCTCCCGTCTTTCATCCTGGGGCGTTTTCTGATGTCCACCCCTGGGACGGGGGCACTGAATTCGATGGGGATGTTGTTGGGATCAAAGGAATAGATGGAATGGATAAAACCGTGATCAACGATTTCAGACACCCAGAAACCGGCCCCTTCCAAACGGACTTTCAGGTTCCGGAGGTCCGCGTCTTTTTCCACCTCAAATGACACGTGATCAAAGGCAAAAGGCCCTTTGACCGGTACCCCGTGATCCTTTTCCAGAATCCTTTTCACCTCCTGCCACTCGAAGAATGCGATCATGTCGTGTGCCGAGATCTCGAAAAAATAATGCCTGTAACCGGGCCTGCCCAAACCGGCCACCAGCCGCATCTCCAGGAGGTCCCGCCAGAAACGGATGGTTTCGTCCATATCCTTCGTGGCCATGGCCAGGTGGTTGATCCCGGTGTATCTGATCATTCGCATCCTCTATCTCCGCTAAAAAATATTTTTCCTCAGGTGGACCTCTAGACGCTGGATCGACAGGGAAACAGGGACCGTCAGGGCCATATACAGGACCGTCACGATGATCCAGATCTCGAAGACCATGTAGGTGGATGACATCAATTCCATTCCCTGAAACGTCAGCTCCTGAACGGAGATGACGGAAACAATAGCCGAATCCTTTATGGTCGATACAAACTGCCCTGCCAGGGGGGGCAGGATTTTCCTGATGGTCAGGGGAAAGATGATGAGCCTCATCAACTGCCATTTTGACAACCCGATAGCACGCCCGGCCTCCCACTGTTCCTTCTCAATGGACTGGATCCCCGACCTGACGATCTCAGCGATATAGGCCCCTTCAAAAAACCCGAGGGTGACCAGGGCAGACACGAATGGCACAAAAAGGCTGGGAGGGCCGAAAAGGAATCCCAAGAGCGCTTGGGAATTCTGCGGCAGGAATTGGATGAGCCCCTGTACATTCAGGTTTCCCAACACCTGAGTGCTGACAAAATAATAGAAAAGAAAGATCAGGACAATAGGAGGAAGGTTCCGGTTAAACTCGATGTAGGTCCTCGAAAGGAGTCTCAAAAACAGGCTTCCGCTTATGCGGCACAGCCCCATAAGTGCACCCAGCAGAGTGGCCAGCAGGGTGCCCCAGATGCTCAACCGGATCGTGGTGAAAAGCCCCTGCAGAAGCAGGTTGGATACCCATTTTCCCTCCTCCGAGTCAAATCTCAAGAGATACTGGGGGATTGCATACCAGTTCCAGTGGTAATCAAGACCGACCTTGATCCGGTAGAAGAGCCACGCCCCGGCGGCCAAAAAGAGAAGAAGCAATGCAATGTCCAGAGGGGACGGTTTTTTCTTAACCGTTTCCGACACAGATGTCACCACCTCGAAACCTATTTCAAAAGACCTTCCCAGTCTCTCGTTTCAAACCAGTAGTGTTTCCTTTCCTCGAGCCACCCCTCCGCCTTGACAACGGTTATCCAGTTGTTAAAAAAGTTCAGGGTATCAAAGTCACTTTTTCGGACGGCAAACCCGATGGGCTCTCTGGTAAAGGTGCCTTTCAGGGGCAAAAAGAGGTTCCCGGGATATTTGAGGGAAAGAAACGCCGGCAGAGGGGCGGAAGCGACCATGGCATGCGCCCTTCCATTGACCACTTCCTGGATTGCCTGGGATTCATCGTCAAACTGCCGGAGTTCGGCCTTCGGCATATATTTCTTTGCGGCTGCAACAGGTGTGGCTCCCAGCCTGACCGAAATCACCACGCCCTTCTTATTGAAGTCGTCCAGTGTTTTGAAACCTGTGGCCAACTTCTTGTTTGCAACGAGAGACATGCCTGTCTCGTCATAAGGGATGCTGAAATTGACCTTGAGGTTCCTTTTCGGGAGGATTCCCATTCCGCCGATAATCACGTCGAACTTGCCCGTGAGGAGGGCCGGAATAATGCCTGCCCACTTGGTGGGCGCGAATTGGACCTTGACACCCATATCTTTGGCAAGCCTTCTGGCCACGTCGATCTCAAAGCCCACCAGTTTTCCTGTCTTGTCCTTCATGGCCCACGGCACGAAGGTAGACATGCCTACCCGGAGGACACCCTGTCTGAGCACCTGGTCAATGGTGCTCTCCTCCACGAGCTGTTTCTGGATCTTTCCGGCCAGGCCGGAAACCGGGATGCACAATATCAGCGCAATTGTCGCCAACAAAACTACTATTTTTCTTGTGCCCATACGCTGCCTCCTCTTATCTTCAGTGTTTATCCTCAACGTCCCTATTGTCCAATTCAACAATCGATGTTGAATGTTCGATGTTAAATGTTCATTCTGTCAACTCCCTCCTTATCACGGCACCCTGAGACCATTTTCCATAA
>CAYOIU010000016.1:0-25481 GCA_964404085.1 uncultured Desulfobacteraceae bacterium
CGGCGATCAGGAACATGTCACTGCTCACCTTGACGAGTCCACCCACCAGAGATGCATTGAGATGAAACCCGTTGGGCGGCACTTTGTAGAAAGAACTCGCCAGGGCCCTGATGAACAGGTGGTGCCCGTTCACCGAGAAGAATATCAGAATCGTAAAGAGGTATAGAAATTGAGACATGACGGTACTTTGTCCGCCTGTCTGGGGGTCCATGGCACTGGCCATGTTAAACCCCATCTGGAAGCCCATGAATTGCCCGCCCAGTTCCATGGCCGCGAACAGCATTTTGACCCCCATGGCAAGGACAAAACCCAGGAGGACCTCCGAGGCCAGCCCCAGAACCACTTCCAGGTTTGTGGTGGGAAATGAAGGTGGCGGTGGGACGACAGGGGTCAAAATCGCCGCCGTAAGCACTGAAAAACCCACTTTCCACAAGCTGGGCATCCCCTTCGCACCAAAGAAGGGCAACATAAAGAACAGGACCCCGACCCTGATGAAAATCCAGAAGAAGCCCTGAATCTGCTGAATAGTTTCAATAGGAAGGGCCATAACTTACAATGCTGAGTTATGAGTGTTGAGTGCTAAATGCGACAAAGACAATTTCCACCCTCCGATGCCGATTTGCCCGTTTGGCCGGTTACCCCGTGGCCCGGTTTCCCCCTTATTGCCCTTGACTCTCGACTCACGACTCTCAACTCATTACTAACGTATGACTTGTGGAATACTTGAGATGATATGACTGGTAAACGCCGTCAATTTGTCGAGCATCCATGGCGCTGCAGCAAGCAGGGCCGCCAAGACAGCTACAATCTTGGGGACGAATGTGAGCGTCATTTCCTGCACCTGCGTCGTGGCCTGCAGGATGGCGATCACCAACCCCACTATCAACCCGACGCCGAGCAGAGGGGCTGAGAGTAGGAGGGTGAGTTTTATGGCCTCGCTGGCCAGGCTAACCAAGTATTCCGGTGTCATTTGTCGAACCTCATCCAAAACTCTTGATCATCGAACCGATAAACAGATTCCAACCGTCCACAAGCACAAAAAGCATCAACTTGAAAGGCAGAGATATCATGAAAGGCGGCAGCATCATCATGCCCATGGACAAAAGGACACTGGCCACAACCATGTCAATTACCAGAAAAGGGATGTAGATCAGGAAACCGATCTGGAACGCGGTTTTCAGCTCGCTTATCACGTACGATGGAATCAGGACCAGGGTGGGGATCTCACTCAAATCCCGGGGTTTCTCCGACTTCGAAACCTTAAGGAACAAGGCGATATCTTTTTTCCGCGTCTGCTTTAACATGAATTTTCTGATGGGGACCAAGGCCCTCTCAATGGCCTCTCCCTGCGATATCTCTTCATCGAGATAGGGTTGGAGGGCATCCTTGTTCACTTTTTCGTAAACCGGTGACATGAGGAAAAAGGTCAAGAGCAGCGCCAGGCCGATCATGACCTGATTGGGCGGCATCTGCTGGGTGCCCAAAGCATGCCTCAGCAAGGAAAACACCACAACCAAACGGGTAAAAGAGGTCATCATGACCACGATGGCCGGGGCAAGCGAAAGCACCGTCAAGAGTAAAAGAATCTGGAGAAGGACGCTTACCTGCTCGGGTTGGTTCGTCTGGCCCACGCCCAGGGTGACGTTTGGAAGCAATGGGATCTGCTGTGCGTGTGTCATGCCGTAGGAGACGGCAATAGTGACAAGTATGACCAGGGGGCCGAACCAGAGAAACCTTTTCAGGGGCTTTCGCCCATCTCTTTTCCGGATGTACCCAACGGCAGATGGGGACACGCTGTCAAGCTGGCTTTTCATTCCTGTCTCTCATCTCACGTTGCACAGGGGATCTCCGCAGTATCTTTTGTCGAAGGAGCGTTTGGAACCCACTGCTGTTCCCGGACTCCGATGCTCCGGATGATTCGCTAACCGGGGGTTCCTGCAATTTGCAAAGCAAAGTGACCGTTTCGGATCCCACACCCAATACCAGCCATTGCCCGCAGACTTCGACCATTGCAACAGAACGCTTGGGGGCCAGATTCAGTGACCCGATCATTCGCATCGCGGGATATCTGTTTAAAGACAGCCTGCCCCACCGCAACCGCCTTGCAAGATAATAAAGACCAATAATGATGACTACCACAAGGAGCAGTGCACCCAGCATCCTGAGCGTTGCCGCTCCCATATCTCCCTGTGGCAGGCCTCCGGTGCCATCTCCTGCAGCTGCAAGCGTAGGAATGAAAAAATTCATCGACAAACAGCCGAAAAAAAGGAGGCGCACAAACCAGGACATGGGCCTTCCGGGAAGGAGTGACGGTGTTTTCAGTAAATATTTTAGGGTGTGGGCTCCCATCATGTCAGGTTCTGCACCCTTTCCCCGGGGCTGATGATGTTTGTGAGCCTGATGGCGAATTTTTCATTGACCACGACCACTTCTCCGTGGCCCATGAGCTTCTGATTGATGTAGATATCAACCGGTTCATTGGTGAGTTTTTCCAGCTCCACCACCGAGCCCTGCCCGAGTTTCAGCAAATCCCCTATTTGAATCCTGGTCCTGCCCAGTTCCACCGTGATTTCCAACGGCACATCGAGCAGGAAATCGATGCTCTGTGAACTTTCATCACCTTTCAAACTCGGTTCAATTTCCGCAAAGTCCACATTTTCCGGGCAGACACTCTCTTCAGCGGTCTGGGCTTCGGAAATGTTTTCATTTTGCTCGTTCATTTATTCACCTCATTAAGAAGAGATAGCATTGTTTTTCCTGTTCAGAGTGTTTGCCACCCTGAAGACCTTTTTCCGGCCAAACCGACCGGCAAAGCCCTCATATTTTGGGACGCCTTCCACACGGGCCAGGAGTTTGTCATTGAAGCTGTTTTCAAGGACCAGGACATCTCCTTCCTTCATGTTCAGGAAATCTTTGACCGGGAGAAGGCTCTTCCCAAGGTCGACACTCAAATCCACCCGGGACTCGCAGATTCTCTCCCGGAGAAGTGAAAGCCACTTCGTATCCTGCTCACTGTCATCCTTGCGGTAACCACCCGAAAGCCTCTCGCGGATGGGCTGAATGGAGGCGTAGGGAATACAGAGGGTGATGCTGCCTGCCGCCTTTGTCAACTCAACTTCAAATTTGACGGATATGAGGAATTCGGCGGGGGGCATTACATTCACCCCCTGGGGATTGGTTTCCGACCTGACAAACATCGTTGTTATGGGATACACTCCCTTCCACGCACTGGTCATGTCCGTCATGGCCAGGTTCACCACCTTCTGGATGACCTTTTGTTCAATAGGTGTAAAGTCCCTTCCCTCCACCTTTGCTGAACCTGCCCCGGTGCCTCCGAAAAAGGCCTCGATCAGGCTGAATACCAGACGGCTTTCGATCACCAGCATGCCTGTGCCCCTCAAAGGATCCATTTTGAATAGATGGAGACTTGTTGGAACAGGCAGCGAGCGCTGAAATTCTTCGAACTTGATCATCTCGAGGGGCCCGGCATCAATATCGACCAACTTTCCCAGGGCATTGGAGAGGGAATTCTTCAACTTCTGGGCATACCTTTGGTTGATAAGTCCGAACAGGGACATGTTTCCCTTGAGTTTACGGCCCTGGTTACTCCAGTCGTAGGATTCGTAATCTCCCTCTGCCTCAAGGGGTTCACTTTCTGTCTCTACATCCCCCGCGTCCATACCTTTGAGGAGGGCATCAACTTCATCTTGAGAGAGTATCTGGTTCACGTGTTTCTTCTTTCCGTTTGTCCGTTGGCCCGTTGTGCCCGTTGGCCGGTTAAAGGCCTCCGCACTGTCCACTTCTCACTCCGCACTTCGTACTACTTTTCTCACTGTACAATGAACTCCGTAAAATAGACGTTCTTCACCTTTCCGGTTTTTAGATATCCGTTGAGCATTCCCAGGATTTCCGCGCGCAGCTGGTATTTTCCTGAGAGATCGTTGACCTCCTTGAAGCTCTTGCTGCTGAGCAGCGTCAGGATTCCGTCTCGAAATTGAGGCAGTCTCTTGTCCACTTCGGCACTCAATTCCGCGTCCGTCAGTTCCAGTTCAACCCTGACCTTCAGGTAGCGCTTGCCCATGGGCTCCATCAGATTCACGATAAAGGGGTCCAAAGGATAGATGGGGCCTATCTCCGGTTTTTCAACCTTCTTGATCTTTTTGGCCAACTTGGTTTCATCCCCGCCACCGATCATTTTATTCAACATGCCGCTCTTCCATGCAAAGGCGCCTCCTCCCAGGAGCAAAATCACCAGAAGCGCAAGAACTATGAGTTTCAGGGGCGGTTTTCCAGCCTTGGCCTCCACAGGTCCTGCGGTCTTTTCCTCCTGGGGCTTTTTTCCCTCTTCAACCTTTTTCTCTTTTTCCGCCATGTGATTGTCTCCCGTATATCTGCAGCCAGCGTCTCACTATTGTTTAAAAGAACTCTCCCTTATGTTTTCAATCAGAGTCTCGCTGCTGACCTATTTGAAAGAACTTTCCCTCATCTGCGGTGGCAGATAGGCATTGAGCTTCTGCTCTATGACCCTGGGGTTTTCCCCCTTGGCTATGGAAATGACACCCTCCGTCATCAGATCCTTCACCATGACCTCGGCACCGCTTCGGTTCTTCAGTTTTCCTGCAATAGGCAGGCACAGGATGTTGGCCATCAGGGCCCCGTAAAAGGTTGTCAAAAGCGCCACGGCCATTGAGGGCCCGATGGTGCTGGGGTCATCCATGGTTTGGAGCATCTGGACCAGGCCTATCAGCGTTCCGATCATTCCCATGGCCGGTGCAAATGTCCCCAGGGTGGTAAAGATCTCCGCGCCCAGTTTGTGTCGGTCCTGTATGGCCACCACCTCCGTCTCCAGAATCTCTTTGATGGATCCCGGCTCAAGACCGTCTACGGCCAGTTGGAGTCCTTTTTTCATGAACTGATCAGAGGTCTCGTTGGCGCTGGATTCCAGAGCAAGGATGCCTTCCCGCCTGGCAACACCGGCGAGGCTTACGAAATTGCTGATGACCTCTTTTGCCGTTATCTGTTTGTGTAGGAAGGCGTTCTTGACGACATTGATGACCTTCAACATGTCGGGGAGTGGATAGTTGATCATGGTGGCGCCGAGAGATCCACCCAACACGATGAGGACTGAAGGAATGCTGACAAAAAGGCCCAGATTTCCCCCCATTAGAATGGCGGAGAGAACGAGGGCAAATGCCGTAACAATACCGACCAGGGTTGCAATATCCATAGGATGCACGTCTCCAGTGATAATGATTCAATCGCAATAGTATTAAGCAACCACCGTGCCAGAAGCTCCCATACGGAACATTTGATTTTTTTCCCGGTTTTTATTTAATTAATTCAAAAGGATAAACAGATAGGAATGAAAGATCGAAATGATCTTGAAACGAAAGCGGAGAGAATTGTCAATTTATTGACGCGGCATGGTGAGTTCGGAGTCGAGAGTCATGAGTCTGGAGTCATGACGCACGAGTCTCGACTCCCGACCCTCGACTCATCACTCGTCTTTATCGTTTCAGGTTGATCAGATCGGCCAGCATCTGATCGGTGACCGTGATGATCTTGGAATTGGCCTGAAAGCCCCTCTGCGTGGTAATCATCTTGACGAACTCGTTGGCAATATCCACGTTGGATTGCTCCAGGGAGTTGGGGGAAATGCTCCCCAGTCCGTTGGTTCCGGGATCACCGGTGATGGCATCGCCGCTCTCGCGCGTCTCCCGGTACAGGCTGTTCCCCTCCTTGTGCAGCCCCTGAACATTCTGGAACTTTGACAGGGCCACCCGATAAAGTGGAATGAGCTGGCCGTTGGAATACACCCCGGTCATAGTCCCGTCCACGTCTACATCGACTCCCTTGAGATCACCGGCGCCGTATCCAGTCGCAGACTGGAAGACAGTGGAGGAAGAGCGTGCATACTGCGTCGTGGTCAAAGCCTGGTTCGCCCAGGACCCCCCGACTGCGGGGCCTTCCCAATGGGTGCCCAGATCAAGGGCGATATTCATCTGGGTGCTGCCACCGGCGCCGCCCAGGAAATCCGGAGAGAATTCAAGAAAGCCCGCCACATTGGTGGAAACCGGGTTCCAGGATGCACCAGCAGGATCATATGTCTCCATCGTAAAGTCGGTGGCAGTCGGCAAGATGGTGCCGGCACTTTCACTGAATTTGATCTCTCCCCGGGCAAGAAGTCCTTGGGTGGCGCCACCAGCTCCTGCCCGTTTGTCCTCTGTAGGGTTGCAGGCTATCGCATACTGCCAGATGGAGGTTCCTTGATTTTTGTCAAAATAGATCGTGATATCGTGCGTGCTTCCCAGGGAATCAAATACCTTTATGGTGCTCTGGTATTCGTACTTGTCAGGAGGCATACCTCCGCTTACATTTACCGCGTCCCAATCATCCGCCAACGAACTGGCAGCGGTGTGGTGTCCCACGGCATCTGAGTCCAGATTTGTAATGATGCTGACACTATCGCTGGGGTCCGGGTTCGAAGTAAAGGAATCGAGCAACACGTCCGTCATGGAACCAATATTCTCTCCCTGATCATCCAGTCTCCATCCCTGGACCACATAGCCTTCCGGATTGGTGAGGTATCCATCATTATCGAATCGGAAATTCCCGGCCCGTGAATAGAGAAGGCTGTTGGTCCCGGACTCCCTAAGAGTAAAAAAGCCGTCACCACCGATGGCCAAATCCGTGGTATTGCCCGTGGATTCAAACGAACCCTGTTCAAAGGAAGCCGACACATCTCCAATGGCCGTCCCGCGGCCCACCTGGGCTGTGCCCGATTGGGTGGAAATGGATTGGCTCAGGAGATCCTGGAAGGTAAAGGCGCTCCCCTTGAAACCCACGGTGTTGACGTTGGCGATGTTGTCGCCGATGATCTGCATGGCGTTGCCCAGAGAGCTCAGCCCGCTGATACCTGAAAACAATGCGCTTGAAAGTGCCATTTTTCTTCTCCTCCTCTTTTGATTTCGTCAAAGGTTTGAATTGTTGAGAAACTGTATAGTCTATTCGTTTCTTGTACTTTGTCGTCGCTACACGCTGCCGCTGTCACCTTCGGTCGGGTCGCTGATCTCCAGTACGTCGCTCATGTCGAATGGACTGTCTCCCACATAAAGGATCGGTGAATCCCCCTCCAGATTGACCCTTGTGACCTTTCCGGTAATCATGGTGTCGGTGAGGACGGGGTTTCCCGCTTCATCCGCGGCATTGACCACAAATTTGTAAGTCCCTGCCGCCATCCTGGAACCTGAATCACTCAAACCGTCCCATTCAAAATGATGCGGACCTGCATCGAGTGTCCCCAACGGAATATTCCTGACCATGTTGCCTGAGCCGTCCATGATCTGAACCTTGCAGTTGGCCGTGCCCCCGATCTGAAAGGCCCCTTTGCCCGCACTGTCAGCACCCAGTGAGAGCTGATCACCCCTGGCCACGATTTCCTTGCCCATGAAATTGAGGACATCATATTGGGTGGTACTCCCGTTGGCATCCTTGATGGCCTCCAGGTTGTCATTCACGTTGAAGAGTTGTTCGAGGCTGCTGAACTGGGCGAGCTGAGCGGTAAATTCGGTCCCTTCCATGGGGTTCATGGGATCCTGATTCTGTATCTGTGCCAGGAAGATTTTGAGGAAATCATCCTTTCCCAGCTTGTCGGAGGCCCTTGAAGTCCCGGTATCGGATTCCTGTGCAACGGTCGGTTGAATGGCATCAATAGGTGATATCATCAATAAGCTCCTTTTTTTAACATTATCTCGTTTAGTCCGTCATACGCGAACATTGATTTGATAACGATCATCCGCCAAAGCCCTGAGGGTTGCCGACGCCTGTGAAAGGGGCTCAATTCCCTGCTTGCCGTTCCCACCGACCCCCACCATAGGGCTGCTGCGCTCCCACAGATCCTCTCCAAATTCCCGCTGATCCTGACCCACATGCACACTGAACTCCTCCACCACGAAACCGAGGTCACTGAGCTGTTGTCTGAGCTGGCCGAGATTGGATTCAATCATCTCCTTGACCAGGGGATTGTCCGTCCCCAGATGGGCGTGAAGATGCCCCTGGTCGATCACCAAACGCAGATCAATCTGTCCAAGTTCAGGTGGTGACAATCGGATTCTTGCTTTTTGTCTGCCTGCCTCGACCATCCACTGCATCCGGTCCAGAAGGTTCGAAATGGTTGATGTCTCCTGGGAAGGGTTGAATAAACGGCCGAAGTTCCCCGTGGACTTTCCTGCATGGTGTAATTTCTCCAGGCTCGCATTTTGATCGGAAAACCCTGGCGGTGAATTTCCGGTTGCAAAAGGCTGTTGATCATCGCCGCCTTTTGATTTCAAAATCCAACGGGAACCTTTTCCGGTGCGAGCTGTCTCCTCTGCATCTACGATCGAAAAGGCTTTCTCAGCAAGGGACTTTGAACCACCACCCTCCTTTTCGAGCAATTCGGAAAGCATGGAGCGAGAAGAAGGGCCTTCCCCCTCACCGCCCTTGCGGATACCATTCCCGGACCCCTTCAGGATTGCCAGTATTTTCTCAGTCCACGGATCCTTTTGGCCAGGACTTTGAGGCTTGAGGACAATGCCGTTCCAGAGGCCGATTTCCGCTCCCGTGGTGGGCTTTCCTTCTTTTGAGGCCGCGACCCTGGAAGCCTTCTCTGCATACTCTACGTTCATGCCCTCCAGAAATGACTTTACTTTCTGAGGTGGAACCCCTTTCTCTCTGAGGAGATCGGCTAACCTTGCCTTGATGTTTTTCTGGACATCCTCCGAAGGGGTTGCTGCGTATTTATTAAGAAATGTTTGCAGTTCACCAGGCTTGATTGACGGGATTATCTCTTTGTTCTCAGATTGGATACCAAAACGAGAAAGCAGGCGGACCAATGTTTTCTGCGAATCAATCTCTGGGAAGCTCCTTGAAAGATCAGGAAATATCTTTCCAAAGACCAGATTTCCTTCTCCGTCATTGCCCTTCTCCACGAGGGCCTTGATCTCCCCTGCACCCAACCCCATATTGAATAGGACTTCCTGAAACTTTGGCACATCTGTGGCGGAAATGAAAAGATCCATCTGTTCTTTGGCATTCACCCCTTTCAAGGCTGCCAGCCCTCTCATGAGGCGATCCAGCCGTATAAAACCGTCCCCGTCCGTTGCTCCTTCAATCAGGTCTGCTGAATCCTTGGAAGTCAACCCCCGGCCTTGAAGAAAGGCCTCGAGCTTTCCCTTGACACCGGGTTCAAACCTCAGCCTGTTCAAGGGAAAATCAGACATGGAAATTGCGTTTTCCAGTGGTTCGCGATCCTTTCCAGAGTGCCCCTGCCTGATTTTGCTCGCTTTTTCCCCGGACGAAGCGAGCCCGTTTTCTTTCGTGAGAAATTTCTTAAACAGGTTTTCTCCAATCGTTCCAGGCGTCCCGGCTCTATCGGCCTGTTCTCCGAATCCCACCTTTGAGAATAAATTCAGCGCGAATGCTGGGTTCATACCTTGCTCCGTTTTCGGGCGTGATTGCTTTCCACTGTTCATAGCCTTTTGAAGCAATGGGTGTGCCAAAGAGCATTGGAATTCGTTTGTCCTTTTATTTCAACATGTTATATTATTTTCTGATACAGCGGGGATCTGGAAAGGACCATCAAAAGGTAAAATTTACCTTCCGGCATCGATGCCGCAGGCAAAATTTTCCCTGCATTTTTCTTCCAACGAAGTCGCCTTATTGAACGCGTATAAAGAAGCGATCCTGAGGATCTTTTTCAGGTTCGGTTCGGTTCCCTTCCTTCCTCATGGGCTGCCGCTCGCGGCACTAACAGGCTTTTTTCAAAGTCACCATTTTTCCCCGCGGAAGAGAGCGCCTGGTCGAGTCTGTGGGGGGATGTTATTTTTTACTCGAGGGGGATTCAGCGTGTGAACGCAGCTGAAATATTCAGAGGTATTGCACGAAAAAGGTGGGTTGAGAGTCTAATTGCTTTTACTCAATGCTTCGCTAATGGTAGCTCCCCGGTCCGGCGCCATCATGTCCATGATCTTTCCAGCGTTCTTTCCCTTCATGTACCTGAGAATTTTGACGACCGTCTCCATATTGAGCTTGTCCATTATGGCTGCCGCCTTGCCGGGCTCCATGGAACTGTACAGGGCAACCAGATGGGCCATCTGTGAGTCCTTCATGGCCTTTTCCTTGTCGCCGAGCTGTTGTGCAAATTTTGTCAGTTTTGTTTGGAGGTCGTTGAGTTCCGCCATCCTGGCATCGATTTTTTCCTGCAGGGAGCGTAGCTCGGTCTCTTTTTCCTTCAATCGTTTCTCACGGGCGTCAAGTGCCGTTTTCTTCTTCCGAAGGTCTTTGTCGAGCGAGGTAGGCTTTTTGACGGTGGCCTTGTTTTCCTGGGCCATGGCAATGGTTGACTTGAGATACAAACCACTCAAGATAAACTTGGCGCCCAGGAGTACCGCAAGCAGGACGGCGACCGCAACAAAAGCGGAAAATTTGCCTACACGTAGGCCTTTCCGTACCTTTGAACTGCGACCTCGTTCAGCCTTTTTTGTTCCAGACGGTCTTGATGTTTTTGCCACTTCTCGAAATCCTTATCCCTCAGTTTTTCAATCACCTTGCAATCTTTTGATTTTTCGAGCAAGGCGCTCCTTTTTGTTTCCAACTCGATCTTCAGGGCTTCTATTTCACTGTTTTGCTTCTCCGTCCTCTCCCGGATAAAACTCAGATACTCGGAATAGTTTCTAATCTCATATCCACCTGCTGCTTCGGCCATGGCCTGCTTGAATGCCTCCTGGACCCGGCTGTACTTCCGTTGTAATGATGCCAGTTCTTCACGGGCCTGGAGAAGTGAACCGAGGACTTTTGCATGCTCGATTTGCGCCTTCTCCTCCAGATATTCCCGATAGTTCAATAAGCTTGCATACCTGAACTTGAAAGCCATTTTGCTCCTTTGTCACTTTGGTCGCGACCCATCAACTTTCGGGCCGCTTTTTCCGCTGCAGGAGATTTACCATTTCCTGGAGCCCCTTTTCAATGGAAGACCTGGTCTTGACATCCTGTCTCAGGTATCTGTTCAGGTCCTCAATCATCTCAACGGCATGATCCGCGCGCTTGTTGTGGCCCTTTTCAAAGGCCCCAAGGTTGACAAGATCCTCTATCTTTGTGTAATCGGCCAACGTGCTGCGAAATTCGTAAGACCATCCCAGGTGTTCGTTGTCCACCACCTCGGACATCAACCGGCTCACACTGGATAAAACGTCAACGGCAGGATAATGGCCCCGTGCCGCCAGTTTCCTCTCCAGGACGATGTGACCGTCCACAATGGACCTCACCGCGTCGGCTATGGGCTCGTTCATATCGTCTCCCTCAACCAGGACCGTATAGATTCCCGTGATGGATCCACTGCCCCTGTTCGTACCGGCCCGCTCCAGGAGCCTGGGCAGGTGGGCGAACGTGCTTGGCGGATAGGCCTTGTTGGTGGGGGGCTCACCGGATGCAAGCCCCACTTCCCTCGCCGCCATGGCAAAACGCGTGGCCGAATCCATCATCAGCAGCACATCTTTGTCCTGCTCACGGAAGAACTCGGCTATCGCCGTCGCGAGATACGCTCCTCTCATCCGGATCAGGGGTGAGGTGTCGGACGTGGCCACAACAACAACCGAACGTTTCAACCCCTCCTCCCCCAGATCTCTTTCCAGAAATTCTTTGACTTCGCGCCCCCTCTCTCCGATCAGAGCAATCACATTGACATCGGCTTTTGTAAACCTCGCCATCATGCCCAGGAGAATACTCTTACCCACTCCCGACCCGGCCATGATGGCCATTCTCTGGCCCTTTCCCAGGGTAATCAGGTTGTTGATCACCCGGATTCCGACGTCCAGCGGCTTCTTTATCCGGGTCCTTTCCAGGGGGTTGATTGGATCGGCGTAAAGAGGCTTTATCTTGTTCTGCCGGATCGGCCCTTTCCCATCTATGGGGTTTCCCAGTCCATCCAGAACCCTTCCCAGCATCTCAGGACCGACCCCGATGGAGGCGCCGTAACGGTCGGCCACAATGATGCTACCCGGTTCCACACCATCAGATGAATTCAAGGGCATGAGAAGCAAAGCGCCCTCTCGGAAGCCAACCACCTCCGCCCTGACCGGCGTCGAAGACCTGGGGGAGAGAATCCTGCAGACACCTCCCACGGCCATGGAAGGACCTGTGCCTTCGATTACCGTTCCGATCACCTTTGAAACCTTTCCTTCCATTTGGATGGTCTGGGCCTCTTCTACCCTCCCCATATATCCCTGGAGGCTCAGACTCACTTCTCGTCCACCTCTTGGGACTGAAAGAGATCTTCAATTTCCGTTTCCAGTTCATCAAGCTGGCTCTCAATGGTGGCATTGATCCTCCCGAACCCGCTCTCAAGGATGCAACCACCGGGATCTACGCAATTATCCTCAGCCAGTTCAAAACGTTCAATCTTTTTTTCTTCGGCCAATTCCGGGAGATACTGTTCAAGGTTTTTCATGTCGCGGGGATGAATCAGGACACGCATGAAACTCTTGTCATTGAGATATTCCAGAGCGCTCTTTACGGATCTCCTGACGGTATCGGGATCCATTGAAACTTCTTTTTTTACTATCTTCCTGGCAATGGCAAGGCTCAGTTGAACGATCTCTTGCTCACTTTCACTGAAGGCTCTCGCCTTCAGGCTATCCAACTCCTCAAAGAGCGATACCATCTGCTTCCAGGTCTCCCGGGCCTTTCTCTCACCGATATCGAGACCGTCTTTCTGGCCCTGGTCGAAGCCCTTTTCATAGGCTTCCCTCTCCAGCCCGGCTATTTTGTCCCTTCCATTTCCGACAGGCAGGATACCGGGAATTCCTCCGGCCCTCTGCCCCAGTGGAAGCAACAATGGTTTACCTGGTTCGGTTTCCAGGGGCATATCCTGGTTTTCCCCGAGTTCCTCTTCTTCAAAGGATTCTATGTCGAATCTGAAATACTCTTCTTTCTTGATCAGGTTAGACAATGATGTCTTCACCTCCTTTTCCTCCCATGACAATTTTACCTTCTTCTTCAAGCCTCCTGGCCGCGTTGATGATGGATCGCTGGGCCCGCTCCACTTCTACGAGTTTGACCGGGCCCATGACTTCCATGTCTTCTTTCAACATTTCCGCCGCACGCTGACTGAGGTTTCCAAAAATCTTGTCCTTAAGCGGATCCGACGTGGTTTTCAGGGCCAGGAGCAGTTCGTCATTGCCGATCTCCTTGAGAAGCGCCCGAATTGAACGGTCATCCAACTCCATGAGGTCTTCAAAGATAAACATGGATTGACGTATCTCTTCCGCCAGTTCCTCTTCATCTTCTTCAATCTTTTCCAGAATGGCCCTTTCCGTTTTCCGATCCACCTGGTTCAGGATCTCCGCAGCGGCATCCGGTCCTCCCCCACGCTTCGGGCCCATGGTTCCCACACTGGAAACCTGTTCCGCCAATATTTCCTGAATTTCCATTATGATATCAGCGGGAACGCTGTCCAGCTTGGCGATCCTGACGATGACCTCGCTCTGGATATCTTCGGGCAGCAGCTTCAGCACGTTTGCGGCCAGTTGGTTGTTCAGGTTTGAGAGAATCAGCGCGATAGTCTGGGGGTGCTCGCTGGAAACAAAGTTTACCAGCATTTCGGGGCTCAGGGATTCCAGCTTCTTGAAATAATCTTTGTGCTTCCCGGGTGTCACATCATTCAAGAGGGTACTCGCCTTGCTGGAAGAAAAAGCCTTTGAAACCGTCCTCTCAAAAAACCGGTCCCCGGATCCGCTGAGGATATTGTCTCCATTGATCGTTCCGAGGAACTCATTGAGCACGGAAGAAATCGCACTGGGGTTCACATTCTTGATGTTGGCCATCTCTTCTCCGATGGCCTTGACTTCCCTCTCTTCCAGGTGCTTGAAGACATCGGCCGTGAACGCCTCCCCCATAACCATGAGAAAGAGCGCTGCCTTTTCTGCTCCATTCAATTTCTGACTTCCCGCCAAATCATCTTCCTTCCTGCACCCAGCCTCGAATCACTTCTACGATTTTTTCGGGATCGGTCCGGGTCAAATCGAGGATCTGTTCCTTTTTGATGTGGGCTCCGGCTGCCTCTGCGGACGGCGCTCCAAGCTCGGGAACCGTGGCACCGGCTGGAAGGGGCGGGGGGGCCAGATATTCCTTTGTCTGTTTCAACCAGCTTCGAAAAGGCTTGAGGGCGAACAGAAAAAACAAGAGCACCAGGACAATATTGAAGAATGGCTTGATGCCCTTTTTCATATAGTTCATCCAACTCGCCTTTCTTTCCGCCTTCGGCTGTTCTGTGTTTTCAATGGCAAACGGGATATTTGACACGCTCACCTGGTCTCCTCTGATCTCAGTGAAGCCAATGGCCCTTTTCACCATATTCTGAAATTCCTTCATCTCCTTGCGGCTGCGGGGCTCAAAACTCCTGATCGTTTCGCCCTTGGGTCCCTTGGATGAGACATAGGGACCATCGATAACCACTGCCGCCGAAAGACGCTTGATGTCGCCCACGGCACTGATAGTCTGTTTGTTCACCTTGCTGATCTCATAATTGATGACGGAATTTTCCTTTTCGAACTTTTTTGAATTCCCTTGCATTGTGCCCTGCGTCTGATACACATCGTATTTCAGGTCCGGTGAACCCGTCGGAAGGCTGCTGTTCCCGCCCGCACTCTCTTTCTGGCGTTGCTCGCTCCTCACCACTGCACTGTCAGGGTCATAAGATTCCTCGGAAATATTCACCTGTTTGAAATCCACTTCCGCAGAAACCCTTGCCACAACCTTGTTCGACCCCACCACCGGCTCCAGCATGGTTCGGATCCTGTTTTCCAGGCTCTTTTCAAGCTTTCTCCTGTACTCGAACTGGGACCCGCTCATCCCGGTGCTATTGCCACCGCCATTTCCCCTGGAAAGCAGTCCGCCCTCCATATCCACAACGGTCACCTTTTCAGGTTTCAACCCCTCCACTGCGCACGCCACAAGGTTGATAATCCCCTGCAGCTGCCTGCGGTCAAGCGTGCGGCCTGGTTGAAGGCGAAGCACTACGGAAGCCGTCCCTCCCTTTTCAGGCTCGGCAAAAAGCGAGTCGCTGCCGGGAGCGATGTGGACCCTTGCCTGGGCCACGGAATCAAACTGGGTTATGGTGCGTGCCAGCTCGCCTTGAAGCGCTTCCTGATATTTTAATTTTTGTACGAATTCGGTGGTTCCGAAAGGAAGATTGTCAAAGATCTCAAAGCCCACGTTCTGACCCTTGGGCAAGCCTTCACTTGCCAATTCCAATCGCAGCTCGTAGACCTTGTCATCAGGCACCATGATGGCCCGTCCGCCGTTTTCCAGTTGAAAGGGAACCTTTTTTTCCTTCAATTTTTCACTGATCCGGCCGGCGTCATTGGTATCAAGATTGGCAAACAACACCTGATAGTCCGGTCTGTTGGTCCAGATGACGAGGGCGATAAACCCACCGGCGACCAGGCTCAAAATGACGGCAAAGGTGATCATCCTTGCCAGGGGGATACCCTCAAAGACGCGGAAGAACTGGTCGAGACCGTTGTTCTTGTTTTCTGCCATATGATGAGGCTCCTGATTTAGACTTGATTTATCGCAAAAAGTTCGTCCCTGGACTTCTTACTGACGTCCATGGGCCCGATGATGACTTCCAACGAAGTCACTTTATTCAACGCGTATAAAGAAGCGAATCTGAGAATCTTTTCCAGACATTGTCTTTACACCTGCATCCTCATGATCTCCTGGTAAGCCTCAAGGAGCTTGTTTCTGACCTGGACGAGCAGCTTGAAGGAAAGATCGGCCTTTTCAGTTGCCATTACCACCGCCTGGAGGTCGTTGCTTTTTCCAACCGCCAACTTCTGCATCTGGGTGTCGGCTTTTTTGATCTGCTCGTCCGTCTCGGCAGCAAACTGCTTCAAGGTATCCAGAAACCCACCGCTGTGAGCGACCTTCGAACTTTTTCCCATTTCCGGCAGAGCAAGATTTCCACCCACCTTTTTTATTGCATCCATGTAAAGCACCCCCTGCTGTCCTTTATCGTAAGAGATCCAGGGTCTTAAGGGCCATATCCTTGACTGTCTTTATGGCGGCCGCATTGGCCTCGTAGCCCCTATTGGCGTTGAGCAAAGATACCATCTCCTGAACGAGATTTACATTGGGCAGGTACACGTAGCCCTGTTTGTCCGCATCGGGATGAGATGGATCAAACACCTTTTTGAATTCCCCGGAAACCGGCACGATCCCCTTGACCTTGACCCCGTAGACCTCTTGTCCTTTTGAGGCGTTTTTCATTGCCTCCTCGAATGATGCCGGAATGGGATCGGTCTGGAAGACGACCGTTTTTCTACGGTAAGGTTTCCCATTTGCCGTCCGTGTGGTATTTGCGTTGGCCAGGTTCATGGAAATGACATTCACCCTTGCCCTCTGGGCGGTCATTCCACTGGACGAGATATCCATCGCCTTCATCAGATCCATAAATTTTACCTCCGTCCTTCAATCGCCGTTCTCAGGAGATCGAATTTCTTGGAAAGCATCTTGACCGTGGCCTCGTAAAGAAGGTTATTCTTGGCCATCTTTGCCATCTCCTTGTCGATGTCGAGGGAATTGTCTCCCATCTTTGATGCCCCTACCGATTCAAGGACAAAGGAGGGCGCGTCCTGAAGGCCGGATGCATCTAAAGCAGGAAGATGTTTCCCGTTGGTCTTTGCGAGGGGCATGTTTTCATTGTCCACAGCACGCCGCAGTTCCTCATCAAATTTGAGCTGTTTGGGCCTGAAACCCGGCGTATCGATATTGGCGACGTTGGTGGAGATAATACGCTGATTTCTGACGCGATAATCCAGGGCCCGGCTCAACACCCCGACAGTTCGATCAAAAAGATTTTGGCTTATTCCCGCTTTTTCCATGTTGTTCCTTCCAGGAGAAAAAGTGTTCGGTGAACACTGAATATGCAAAAGGGATACCAGAAAGATACCCGGCTTTTTCCCCTTCTGTGAAACCCATTCTGCCCGCTGCAACACGCTTTCGGCGTTTTGACCGGGCTTCGACTCCGGACGCCCGGAATTTACGTCATGTTTTTGACGCCATTTTCCTGTCCCTCTTTGTATTCATTCAATTTGTTTCGGAGTGTTCTCACGCTGATGCCCAGGACCTTGGCCGCATGGGTCCTGTTCCCTCGGTTTTCCTCAAGGGCCTGGAATATCATCTTTTTTTCCATCTCTTTCAGGGGCTGCATTCGCCAGGTATCGGGCTTTTTGTCCTTCAGCCGAGTAGAAAAGCTCATGGCGACAAGATCATCAGGCGTAATGGTCCCGGAATCGAGCAGCAATGTCGCCCGTTCCATGAGGTTTTCCAATTCCCTCACGTTCCCGCGCCACTCCTGCTGTTTCAGGACCTCCAGCGCTTCGGAGGACAGGCCTTTTGGTGTTTCTTTGTTCAGTTCCCCGTGCTTCTTCAGGAAGAAGTCCGCAAGCGGTCCGATATCATCGGCCCGCTGTCTGAGGGGCGGGATTTTTATGGGGACCACGCTGAGTCTGTAAAAGAGATCAAGGCGGAAATTTTTCTTTTCCACCTCTTCTTCCAGGTTCCGGTTGGTGGTGGCAATCACCCGGACATCGATGGGTGTGGCAAGCTGTCCTCCGACCCTGTCTATTTCACCTTCCTGAAGGACCCTGAGGAGCTTCGCCTGAAGAGACGGCACGATCTCGCTGATTTCGTCCAGGAGCAGAGTGCCTCCATCGGCCAACTCGAATTTTCCCGCCTTTTTTGTTACGGCACCCGTAAAGGCCCCCTTTTCATGACCGAAAAGTTCACTTTCCAGGAGGGTCTCGGGAAGGGCGGCACAATTAACGGCTATGAAAGGGGCTTTGTGTCGATCGCTCTGCTGGTGGATATAACGTGCCACGACCTCTTTTCCCGTGCCGCTTTCCCCTTCGACCAGGACCGTACTGCGACGGGGGGCGATTTTCCTGGCCATTCCCAGGAGTGAAATCATGACAGGGTTTACCGCGATAGGCTCAAACCGGGCCGGGGCAATTCTACGATTGGTACGGCCTCTGTTACCAACAGGACCCGGCGATCTCAACACCCCCTCGAGGACCGCCCAGAGATGTTCTTCTGACACGTTCGCCGGCAAAAAGTCAGAAACGCCCATCTTGACGGCCTCCACGGCCTGTTCAACTTTCGGGTCCCTGCTGAACAAAAGCACGGCGAGTTCCGGATACTTCTCCCGGATGGTCTTGAGCAAGGTAAAATCGTTCATTGTATTTTCCCGCACAAGACCTACCCAGAGACGCGGTGACAACTCGTCAATACGGTCCAGTATATTCCCGTTTCCTTCTGCGAGCACCACACGGAAACCGCAGTTTTTAAGCCGATTCCAGACGGGTTGAGGCAAGGGGACATCCGTTGCCGTCCATAATACTTTATTGCCTGGCATGCTGGACCCTTTGGCCTCCTATTTGGGGCCAGATGGATAGTTTTTTCAGATTTTCTTGCAGGACCAGAGATCCCAACTGCAATTGCGCCTCTGTTTGCAGTGCCGGCGGGCCTTCCTCTGAAATTTCCCTCAACTGGACCTCCGCTTTTTCCACTCTTCCTGCCCGCAGATATCCCTTGGCAAGCCTGTGCTTCAATGTCCAGTAACGAGGTCCCGGGCCATGTTCTTCATAAACCTCACTCAGCAATCTGCCGGAAGCATCTCTCTCCCCTGTTGTCATCAGGGCCTCGGCCTGTCCCAGTTTGAAGCCCCAATATTCAGGAAGGGTTTTTCCGAATCCCATATCAAAGGCTTTCTGATAGTGACTTAGGGCCTCGCCATATTTCCCCTCACCAAGAAAATTGTCTCCAAGGGACCCCAGGCCCATGAAATAAAGGTCCTTGGAGTTCCTCTCCCTTTCTGAAAGGGCAACCGATCGATAGAGATATCCTTTGGCCTTATGATATTTCCCCAACTTGTTCAGGATCTCGCCGAGGCCGAGATAGATCTGCGTCATCTCTTTTGAAGGCAAATCGATCTTGGAACGCATCAATTCGGCAAACAATTCATATGCTTTTTTGTATTCTTTTTCAGATTTGAAAAAATCGGCAAGGAAATGGGTGACCCGTTGACTGTCCCGCTCAGACAGTTTCCCCTTTCTCCCGTCCTTCATCAGTTTGACGACAGCTGCCGAGTCCCCTGTCTCGACATAACATTTTGCCAGGCCAAGATAATATCTCCCCTTCATTTTCAGACTCACGTCAAGTGGACTCAGGGCCTCGTATGCCAGAACGGCATCCCCGTATTTCTTGAGTTTCTGGAGTGACATGGCGACCAGCAGTTGTATGTCGGGATCGATGCGATCCTTCAGGATTGATTCATTTGCCCTGAACAGTTCTACAACACCGGAGAACTGATGTTCCCGGAACAACTGTTCCATCCTCTTCTCGGCGGCCTGGCGAAATAATTCCCGTGCCGCGGCTGTCACGGAATCCTGGGGCGGTTTTGAAGCGAGCCCTTTCAGGCTTTCCATCGCCATTTTGTATCGCCCGCCATTGTAGTAAGCGTTGGCAATCTTCAGGTCACTTATCTCTCCGGTCAGCCCTCCTTCTTTCAGGTCGCGGACCTTCTTGAAGGCTTTCACATCAAAATACAATTCCGCCATGCGAAGTTCCGCAATGCCTGCGCCTTCCGAACCCGGAAATTGGTTCACCGCCTGTCTGTACATCTTTTCCGCCTCTTTGGGCCGAAACTGGTAAAGAAAGGTATCACCGATATGTGTCAGGAGAAGGTCTTTGCCCTCTGACCTGGAACCCAGGTTCAATGCCTTGAAGAAAAGATCTCTTGCACGTTCATACTTTTTCAGATAGAGCAGATTTTGGGCCCGCAGAGGGAGGAAATCAGGCGTTTTCAACCAGAAATCAGGATCCAATCCGGCGATCTGTTCCAGCCTCGTTTCAGCGTTTTGATAGAGTCCTTTCTTGTGGAGGTATTGGGCAATACCAAAAAGGGCGGGGGCCGCCCAACTGGAGCTCGGATAGCGGGCCAGGACCTCTTTGAAATCCAGGACCGCCTTTTCCGGGGAACCGGTCTTCATGAGCAGCCTTCCCCTTTCCAGGTGCGCCCTGGCACCGTTCGGACAACCTTTGCAGTGCCTGACGGCAAGGTTCAGGAAGCTGACGGCGCCGATATCGTTTCCCGTCAGGCTATTGGCTTTGGCCATCTTCATATAAGCGTCGGTCACCTTATCGGGTTCTTTAGACCGGTTGATGGCTTGGCGGTATGACTCTATCACCTCACTCAAGAGGCCTTTTTCCCCTCCTTCCAACCTGGAAAAAAGCAGTTCACCTTTTAAGAAAAGCAGTTTTTTCGACATGGCGGAAAGTGGAAAACGGGCAAGAAACTGATCAATCAGGGTGGAAGCCTCTCCGAACCGCTTGAGTTCTCTGGCCTTCCAGATTTTTCCATAGGCAAGGGCCTCTTCCGGGTCAAGGTTAGGACCCTTTTCCGCTTTCAGTGGGAGTGCCAGCAATTGACGCCCGATCTGATCATTGGAGATGTGAGGCTTCTTTATCCTCTCAGGTTCTGCTGCTGCAGCGGGTTTCATGGGAAGCTCAATAGGCCTTCTGAGGAAGGGACCTTCTCCGATGGCAAAAGGTTGTTCCGGTTTTTTTGTGCCTGCATCTTCCGGGACAGCAGTCGCTTCAGGTACACTGGAAACCGTCTTTTGTTCTTTCCCCTTCAGCCCGGCCTTCTTTTCACCTGAAGGGGCGCTCCTGTCTTCCGGAGCCCCTGCTCGAATCTTGTCTGCCGCCGGAACGGGTTTTTTTTCTTCCTTTCCAAAACCCGGAGGCAGGGTCAGCGCGTTGACCGCTGTCATGTCCGGTTCATCGAAGAGGTCCATCACCAGTCGGTTACCCTTGTCCAACCAGAACAGTCTTGCATAGGATCCGAGGCCTTTGGGTATCAAAACCACCCTCAATCCATTGGACAGTGCATTGATTTTCACCGTGCGAAGGCGGGAAATAGGCCCGTAGTTCCTCTTTTTCATCTCTGCCTTGCCGCCCGTCAGCTCCAGATTGAACCCGCCATCAGGCGAAAAAGAGAAACCCCACTGTGGTTTGGCGTCAAGCATTAGAACGGTTCGTGTGTAGGTCCTTTTGACCCCGAAACGGAGACGGCTCAAGCGTGGGTGGACGACAACACCGGGCTGATCCTTGACAGGTGGCTGCTTCTTTAGAAAAAACTGAAGGAATAAGAGTTTTTTGTTTGCGAGCCAGGTGGTCCTCACCTCTCGCACCTCCCCGGACGGCCTAAAAACGCACTTCAGATTCATTTTTTCCTCCCGGGTGATGTGCAGCGGCCAGCTATTCTTGTTTGTGCGCTCAAGGGCCGAACTGGATACCTCCGCGTTTTCCAACACCACCAGCACCTCTCCCTTGGCCTTCGCAGACAGCGTATAGTCCGGGGGAACTTTCATCAGGAAAGCGAGTCCGTTCTCTTTTTCCTTCTCATAGAAATACATGTCCCCGACCCTGTTGCCGTCAAGGGCGAGGACAGCAGGGGCCGGTGACAGGGAAAGGAGAAGGGCTCCGAAAACGATGCGCCTCCATTTTGTTTTCAGGATCGTCACTGTTGCTCTATTTTCCTCTTTGCAAAAGGGAGTGGAGCAGTTCAATGATTTCCGCCTGTTGCTTGATGATCTGCAAATTGGTCTCCACCGTAAATTTGGCTGAGACCGCAATCTGCCTCAGATATTCATCGGACATGTCGTTGCTGTAGATCGTTTCACCGCGGGGATTTCCGCCTTGAAGGGCCTCATAGAAATCCTTTGTGAGCTCAACATAGACGCCTCTGGGCAAGCTATATTTCGGGGGTCGGTCGGCCGCATCCGCCTTCAAAGACGGGTTCCAGACCGAAACCAATAGAACCCCGGCCAAAACAACGGGCATGGCCTTCTTCCAAAATCTCATTTCATCCTCCAGGTGGAGATCCATACAGGGGTGCGTAATCGAAAGGTTAACCCTTACATCAACATGGAACCGGGAACCCATCAAACCGCCCATTTACCTTTTCATTTATTTAAGCACAAGCCGTGCCAGCATTTCCAAGGATGCGCTTTCGTCGACATTTTTGACCTAACCTGTTGTTTTTCGAGGTTTTTACCTTTTACGAGATCTGTTCTAACTCACCCAGTCATTCTTGATCGGTGAACTTAACGTCATTTTTTTGACTATTTCCCAAATCCATCCTCTAATTCAAGTTTGATGGTCTAGATAAAACGATTTGGGAAAATTCCTGATCACCAGCAAGGCATTAGATGTTAGGCGCCGAGGAGCGACGACTGAGGCGTATGGAGCAATACGCCGCAGGGAGGAGCGACCGAAGGCAACGCCACAGATGATGCCTTGATGGTGGATCAGGGTATTTTCAAACGGTCTTGCTTTAGGATGGATGCGTAGGCTATAACGAGAGACCGGAACGCGTCATGATACCCATTAGAGATACCATTCAATCCCGCAGCTATCCCGTCGTAAACAGTTTGATCATCGGGGTAAATGTCCTCGTCTATCTGATTCAACTTGCCCACGGTCCCGATCTGCAGAGGTTTTTCCTCACTTATGGCCTTGTTCCCGTGCGTTACTCCGTGCCGGAGATAGGCGCTTATTTCTCAACTGCTCAGCAGATACTCCCTTTTTTCTCCTTCATGTTCATTCATGGAGGCTTCTGGCACTTGCTGGGAAACATGTGGTCCCTTTACATCTTCGGGGACAACGTGGAAGACCGGCTGGGGCCGTTTCGGTATCTCCTGTTTTACCTGCTCTGTGGTCTCGTCTCGGGTCTTTCCCACCTCATGCTCAACTACCACTCGCAGGTACCCACCATCGGGGCCAGCGGGGCCATCGCCGGAGTCATGGGGGCTTACTTCATTCTCTATCCCGGTGCAAAGATCCTTACCCTTATCCCGGTATTCTTTTTTCCCCTGTTCCTCGAAATTCCGGCCTTTGTCTTCCTGGGAATCTGGTTCCTTCTGCAGTTCCTCAGTGCAGCAGGGACTCCTTCCCAGGGCGGGGGAATCGCCTGGTGGGCCCATATCGGCGGGTTCCTGGCGGGCATGCTCTTCTTGAAGCTCTTTCTCCGGCTTCCCGGCATCGGACTCACCGAATCCCTGCGGCGAACCACGGAAAAAAAGAAGACCCACCGGCTACAGCTCATCCATACCTCCTCTCCGGTGGATGACCCGCATCTTTACGGTACCTTGACCGTAACGGCTCAGGAGGCACAGGTTGGTTCCCGCAAACTGGTCAATATTCCTTGGGGATTTCAGAAAAGGATCTTTGCGGTGACGATCCCTCCGGGGGTAAGGGATGGGACACGCCTCCGGCTGGAGGGAATGGGGAAACGGATCGATGAACTTCGGCGGGGTGATCTCTATCTCAAAATCAAGGTAGAATCATAGCGGGTTAATGGCTGTCCCCCACGTTCGTCCTCTGTGCAGGGAAGCAGCTCAACCTCTTTCGGTTATCAGAAATACATTTCTTTTACCTTGACAGGAATTCATTTTTCTTCTAACGTTATAACTTGACAAATTATGTTATTATCATTTTATTCATTTTTGATGACTTCGTAAAAAGTCATCATCGTGCCCATGGACGGGCACGCAAATCAACGGGTAGTTTTGTAACCCGTTGATTTGTAAGGAAACCGAAAATCACACTTTTCGGTTTCCGTTAGTAAAAAGTCCACGGACGGACTTTTTACGATTCCATCAATTTTGGGTCTCTCCGATTACAGCAAACATGAGGTATAGTTGGGTTGGGTCTTTGCCGGTTTTTGCAGAATTGATTATCCTGCGGTGCATTATCTTCGCCATGACATCAACGTTAACATGGCCAAATATTGAACGAGAAGTGATCTGGTCAAATGAAAGGGGGGAATGATGGCACAATTGAGTGATATTCAAAAATCGGAGCTTAGAAGGAAGTATGAAAAACTTGATTCTCGCCACGCACGGGGGCTGCCCAGTCTGGACAACAGGCTGCAGCAATTGACCACTGAAGAAATCCGGCGCGTTTTTGAGCAAAATGCGTCTGATTCACAGAGATGGCCTACGTTCACCGACCTTGATGATCATATGAGAAACATCGCGCAACTCAGGTCAATGGGCTACCCTGCTCCCATTTGATTTTCACCCCCAGTGTTTTGGATCCGCCTGATGTTGCATTAACCTGCGGGCGTGACTCTTGCGCAAACAAGGGGTGTGACCGTCGGATTCAAGGCGTTATTATGTGCCCACTTCGAAACTTAGTAGAACACGGTCACCATCCGGACCATCATAAGACTTGACCGGCAAAGGCACCCCGTCAACATCATACGCCGACGCCTTGAAACCAAGACTGTGGTGAAAGGCAATGGATACTTTGTTGACTGGAGAGGTTACACACTTGATATTTGAAACCCCATTGCCAACACAGTAATTAATGAATTCTTCATACAGCTTTGTAGCAACCTTATGATTTCTGCTTTCCGGATCGACACCAACGAAATGAACATAGCCGGTATCTTTGTGTGTATTTGAAATAAAACCAACCAGAAAACCAATAACTCTACCTGCTTCTTCATACACAAAACTGGAATTCCGGAAGTGAATGAAGAACAATCGAGGCAGCATATCCGCCATATTTCGGCCACCCCACCATTCATTCAGTTTCACAATCACGAAATCATAATCATCTTCACGTATATTTCTAATCATAGCTTTAACTTCTTCATCCCGAAACGGTCTTAGTTCGTTAGCCACCACATAAATGATCTCAAACAACTAAACAGCATCAAACTACAATGCCGCTGTATCGTAATTTTATTAGTTCTATCCACTGTATTATTGCATCTAACGCCAGGTTGGGCCAGTAGATTTTTATTGCAGTTTGCGGGCTAATAACTTCAATGTGCACCAAGCTCTTTTTCTATACGCTCAGCAAGAAAGATTTTTAAGAGAGATTGGTATGGGACATCTCTCTTGTTTGCTAAAAGTTTGAGCTCTTCCAGCATAGATTCAGGTAGGCGGAGAGATATTTTTTTTACTGAAGGCTTGAGGTTTGAAAACGTAATTCTTTCTGCCTGGTCCCAGTTAATGTATTCAGTTGAGTCGTGAGTAGCCCAAAACTCTCTTTCTTCGTCTTCGTTTTTGAATGCAGGTATTTTCTTACTCATTTTTACATACCTCCCTTTTTTTACGACTCATATCCCTGGCCGATATTACATGAGCCAGTTTCAAAACGGATAAAGGAAGTGAATTTATCCGCGGAGGATGTATTCGAAAGTGCGATTAAGTTATTGATTAATATGGAAGAAAGTGCTCTATTATCTCCAAAAGCAATTTAGGATTCAAAACAAGAAAGGAGATAATAATGAGCACTCTCTTCCATGTCTGGCATAGCATACAAAACTCACTTTTTCCATGGTTGGAAGAAGCGCTTGATCCCCTCAC
>CAYOIU010000017.1:0-25415 GCA_964404085.1 uncultured Desulfobacteraceae bacterium
TGCTCAAATTTTAATCCTCGAAATACCTCAATGTATTCCTGTGGTTAAAATTTTCGCATGCCCCCGCTCAAAGTCCGGGATCTTCGACTTGATCTCGAACAAACTATCTCATTTATGGATGGGCACTATTTAACGTTTAAACGATGCTGTGCTCAAATCACCATACCTTTGCACATTCTTCCAAGGCTTGCTGACAATCACGCAAGTTGCGGATGGCCTGGTTCAAATTGAAAATACCGATCTCAAAAACCAGTGGTCCGTCAAAGCCGCTCCCACGAATGAACCGAAGGATTCTCCTGTAATCAATGGCGTTACATCTGTCAAAAGGCAAATGGTCTGTCTTATCACCTGAGGCCGACTGTTCCACACCATGGAGATGAAATTCGACAGTCACCGGCAGTGCATTATCCATAAGTCCCAATATACCGGCTGTGGCCTCGTCGTCAAAAAGCATAGCCGCATGGCCTACGTCAAAAAGTAGTCCAAATCTCGGATCACCGATATGCTTGGCCAGATCCGCATCAAAGAACTCATATCCAAGCCGAACATCCAAATCCCCCACAGCACTCAGAGCTTCTGATGCAAATTCAAGGTAGGCATCGCGCCTTTGGCAACTCATGGCCTGCTTGTCAACCGGAGCGGGGTGAAAAGTAATCACCCTCGCACCAATGTCCAAAGCCAAATCAATGCAAGCAAGGTAATGATCAATGCTCCGTCGCCGGTGAACAGGATCTGGACTAGCTATATCAACTGGCATCCCACCCTCTAGTTTGGGGCCTGAGGTGTGAACGGTGACCAACTCGAAACCCTCAAGTCTCTTGGCCATTTCTTTCCTCCTGAATCTGCCGAAGCCCACAGGACCACCATAGATGTGAGGCACCAGCTCAAAGACACTGAACCCTGCCTTGTACGCGAGATGAATGGCCCTTTCTAGACTCACCCCCCGTAATGACAGGGTGGTCGTCCCCATTTGGTGTCTTGGTTCTGCTTTTCCAGCCAAACTGAATTCCTCGGGTATTTTTTTCTGAAGATGGGCTTTTCGAAAGGGAAATGGCTCTCATCCTGAAGATAGCTCTTTTTTGATCTTTCTCCTATTCGCAGAGGAATAATAATTCAGCAACACTTTGAAAAACCTTAAAAAGCATGAGCCAGTTTCAAATGGAATTCCATATAATCCGGCCGCTGCTCTGTTTGGAAATACCTTCTTCATGCCCCCAGCAGTTCCTTCACCTTGATAACGGCGTCCTGGGCATCTTCCGCATAGGCGTCTGAACCGATTTTGGCGGCCCAGCGGGCCGTGACCGGTGCCCCACCGATAATGGTCTTGAATTTATCCCGCAGACCCGCGCTTTTCAAACCCTCTTCGATCTCCTTCTGGCGGGTCATGGTGGTGGTCAAAAGGGCGCTGGTTCCGATGATGTCGGCATCCACCTTAACGGCTTCCTCAATGATGCGATCCGTATCCACATCACGTCCCAGGTCATGGACCGTGTAACCGTTGGCCTGAAGCAATGACACCACGATGCACTTGCCGATGTCGTGCACATCGCCCTTGACGGTGGCGATCACCAGGCTGCCCTTCTTCGCCGCAACTTCCTGGGACGGCAGCGACGCATTGATGACATCCGTTACCGTTTTCATCACATCCGCCGACTGAACCAGTTCCGGCAGAAACAGCAGACCCCTTCCAAACAGGTCCCCCACCTCGTTGATCCCGGGGATAAATCCATTGGTCATCAATTCCATGGGGTCAAGCCCGTCGCCGATGACCTTTTCCGCCAGCTCCACGGCTCGATCTTTTTTCTGGTCGATGATGGCCTGCTTGGCCTCCTTTAGAATTCCTTCGTCAATCATCTACACTCCTCCTTTTTTCTTCTTTGAATAGTAATGGCGGGGAGTCCGGGTGTCGCACCCGGCTGCGTGGAGGTTAGCGGTTCTTTCGCTTCGCTATTACATTCAAAATGACTTATAAGTACTGATACCGACCCTCTTTCTAAACAAATTGACGGAGTTGATTTCCAGATCAAGCAGTTGAGCAATCCGAAACTTGGCATCAATACCCTTGGCGACCCCAGGAGATTCATTGACACGACCGATATCCAGGTCCTCCCTGACATCGCTCATAACGACCGTATCTCCCAATTCTGGCACCGAAATGCCCAATTTGTCAGCCACATATTGCTTTGCTGCATCGATTCTCATGCCCCGGTTCAGTTGCAAACGCGCCACCAGATCTCCGGCAGTGCGCATACCGCCCATCCCCGAAACCACTGCATGCGCAGCATGCATGCCAAGGGGGTCCCCAACGCCAACCTACAAACCGTCCAGCCTGCAGATTTCGACATGGGCCTTGGATGCCCGCGACAGGGCATCAAGAGGAGGGTGCAATACCAGGGGAACACCACCCACACCCATCCCCAGATTGGCGTGAACGGGTATCTCCGAGACCTCTGAGCAAGCCTTGATGAAGGTGGTTGAACGAGCCACATTCCAGGGCAGTGATTTGTTAGTAACGATATTGATGGCCGGTCCGAATATAGTGACACCCGCTTTCCGGGCCAATTTGACCTGCTCGTGGGGATAAAGCCCGGCAAGCCGCACCCCCTCATATGTGATCTCACTGTGCATACCCAGGATGAATTCACCGGACATTCCCATTTCAATACCCATGTTAGGGTATTTTTTGTGGAGGATTTCCACTGCCTTCAGCGTGGCATAGAACTCCGCATCGCCTGATGCGGCCGTGGTATCGAAATTTATGCCATCGGCCCCGCCCTTTTCGTAAAGCTCGCTGCCCACGTAGACCATGTCCTTGATGGCCCATTCGATCATTTCCTCATAGGCCTCCCTGGCCTCTTTGATCTTCCCCTGGGGCAGGAGATCTCCGGGATTGGTCACCGGCCCGTCCGGCTTGCTGTACAAACCCATGTTCGGCATCGCGCCATAAAGAATCGGGGCGATCGTCGACAAAACCGCCTGTTCCATGTTCGGTTTTTCGTACATCACAACATGTTTGCACTGTTTGAAGCTATAATCGATGTGCGCCAGTTCAAGGGTATCGGCACCCAGCGCCCTCTCAAACAACAGCAGTTGCTGGAACTTGCTGACCGGGATGTGGGCCCTCTCAATCTTGGAAGTCATGTTGTCATAAGTCAGGCAGCACTCCCTTCCCTGATCCACTCCCACGACCCGATCCTTCCTTTTGTAAAGTTCCAGCAAGTAATTGATTTCGTCATCGGTAAGGGACGAAATCCTTCCCCGTTCGGCGGCATCCTGCGTGCCTGCTTCCAAGTCCTTTCGGATTTCGGCTTCGGTCATTTCGACCCTGTCACCATCACCCATCCGGGTTAAGTTTTTCCCCATCGTCTTTCTCCTTCTTACGAACTTAGCTTTGCTTCGCTCCGCAATTGGTCGAGTGGTCAAGTGGTTCATTAGTCGAGTGGTTGAAGGTCCTTACGACCCGACAACTCGACTATTTAGTTGCTCGACTAAAGTCGAAGAAATTTCAATAAGTTGTAGAAATCCCGAGGCGTCGAATTATTAACGCCGCCGGCTGGCACACTGCGATATAGCTGCCTGGAGCTTCACTTCCAGCACTTCAGAAAAAGTCTGTTGCCAAGCGCCCCCAGAATCAATTCCTTCCCATTTGGCAGCGGATAAAATTCCCCGCGGCGCCATGTCCCCGTTTATCACTACTCTTCATCCACTCCAAATAACTTCAGCATCACCGGTAAGTTCAACTTCGGTACAGGCCTGATCGGCTACATCTTCCCTTTCCACGGGATTGTCTTCTTTTCTATCAGGCGCATCATAAGATCAAACCCGTAGCCGATAACGCCCATGACGATGATGCCCATAATGACGATGTCTGTTCTCAAATACCTTGCTGCGTTGAGAACCATCCATCCGATTCCTGCTGTCGCTGCAACCATTTCAGCAGCCACCAATGTTCCCCAGGCAACTCCCATGGCAACACGCATGCCTGTAAATATTTCGGGAAGAGCATTGATCAAAATGACATGTCGAAGCACCTGTTGGCCATTCGCTCCCAGGGAATAGGCAGCATGGATCTTTTCGATGCTAACGCTCCTGACTCCAGAGCGCGAACTGATCACCATAATGGCAAAAGTGGCGAGAAACAGAAGGGCTATCTTACCTTGATCCCCTATTCCCATCCATATGATAATAATGGGAATGTAAGCGAGAGGAGGAACCGGTCGATAGAGCTCAATGATCGGGTCAAAGGCCCCACGGATCACCGTATTAAGTCCCATACCGATTCCGAGGGGAATTCCCAGCACACATCCCAGACCGAACCCCACAAATATCCGGTACATGCTAATAAGGACATGTCCTAGTAATGTATGGCCCCGATACCCTTCAGCGGTGATTCTGATAAACTTGCCGAGTACAGCACCAGGCGGCGGCCAAAAAAGCGGAGGAACAATTTCTAACTTACAGACTATTTCCCATGCAATAAAGATAATTAAGAGGCTCAGGATGCTATATACTCTTCCTTGACCAGTCGCCGATGGATCACCGAATTTGACAGTTTTTTTCAAACGGATATCGTCTTTGTCGGACAACCCCAAGTATTGCTTTGTGCGTATGATTAACAACCCCATGGTATTGCCTCCCTCCCAAGGTCGAATCTAGACAGCCCGCCCTCTCTTCTCCATCTTCAGATGACTTCCTTTCAGGGGAAAAGGGGATATGAAGCGGGAAGTCTCCTGAATTCCCCAGCCAAGTCTTGATTATTTGACTGCTTCATAGAAGCCCGCATACACAAACGGAGAATAGTGATCCAGCGCCTTCTCGATAACCTTCTGATTGACGAGAAAATCAGCCACGCCTTAAGGATAATCTTCACCTGGCTTTTCATTTTGGTCGGTCCTTTCGGACGTTTTAGAACTTTGATACTTCGTCGACCTCAGTGCTGGGCTAAAGACTCTTCCTCCATGCCCCAGATAAGGGATAAAACCTCTTCGCGGACCTCAATAAACTCAGGCAACGATTTGATCTCCCGTGGATCCCTGGCCAGCCCTTCCGAAGCGAAGGACAGTCTATATCTCTTCATAATTTTCCCTGGCCTAGCCGACATGACAAAGAGTTCCGAGGCGATATAAATGGCTTCTTCCACACTATGGGTGATGAAGAAAGTCATCTTGCCTGTTTCATGCCAGATCTTCAGAATCAAAGACTGCATCTTTTCTCTGGTCAAGGCATCCAGAGCACCAAGGGGCTCATCCATAAGCAGAATCGAAGGGTCATTCGCCAGACAGCGGACGATGGCTACTCTTTGCTGCATACCGCCTGAGAGGTTGTAAATCGGAGTATCGGCAAAGTCATCCAGGCCAACCAGGTGCAAGTATTCCATAACCTTGTCCCGGCGCTCCTTTTCGGGAACTCCCCTCATTTTCAATCCGAATTCCGCATTCTGGTACACTGTCAGCCACTCAAAAAGGGCGCCCTTTTGAAAAACCACACCCCTATCCGCTCCAGGCCCACTGACCGTTTTTCCACCCAGAACTACCCTGCCGCTTGTGGGAGTAAGAAACCCAGCAATTATACTGAGGAGAGTCGTTTTGCCGCAGCCCGATGGCCCCACCACAACCAAGAGATCACCCTCTACCATGGTAAATTGGATGCCCTCCAACGCATGAACTTCAGCCCCCTCCTCGTTTCGGTAAGTCATGGATACGCTGTCCACCAAAAGTTCACTCTTCTTCTTGCCTCCGTTCACGGGAACCTCTCTTTCTCCAAAAAACCATTGGAAGTTTTATGTCGCCTTGGGCTTTCAGCAACCAATGCCATCAGCCCACCATGAAAGGTGTCGGGAGTTCATTCCCATCTGACATGGAATTAGAGTCAGACACACTATTTCGATCGGCTGGAGCTTCAGGGAAGGATCGGGGGAGACGCCAATCTCCCCCCGGTTCTCCCCTTATTTGACTGCCTCGTAAAAACTCTGATCTATGGTTGTGCTATAGTCCTCCAGAACCTTGTCCATCGCCTTTTGAGCATAGAGGAATTTGCTCACTCCATTAATGAAGCTCACAACGTCACCCGGGTGATTCTTGGTTCCCATCCATTTGGGGCTTAATTGGTCTTCCTTCGTAAAGAATTTCATCTTCTTCAGTATTTTCTCGGCCTTTTGGGGTTCAATGCCCGCAATCTTGCTAATAAGCTTACAGGATTCTTCAAAGTGGTTGCGGTAGTACAGCGTGGAACCATCCACAACTTTCAGAAACTTGGTAATCAATTCAGGATGTTCTTTGGCAAACTTCCGACTTGTGACTACCACATCAAAGACCTTCAGTCCCCACCGCTCTTGATCTTCAGCTGAAACAATAAGATGGCCGTCCTCCAGCATCGCTGAAACAGCGGGTTCCCAGGCACACCCGCAATCAAGGTCTTTCCGCATCATAGCGGCCGTGATATCCTGTGGGGCCATGTCGTAGATCTTCACCCGAGAGGGATCAACTCCAAATATTTCCAACGTTTTCATTAGCTTATACTGAGAGACAGAGCTGAATGGAACACCCACCTTTTTCCCAATAAGATCTCTGGGAGACCTGATTCCACTCCCATTGCGCGCCACACAGTTATCGTTTTCTGCATAGCTCACCGCGATTCCGACCAGGAGATATGGAACCCCCTGGGATACGCCGGATGTGAAGGGGATAGACCCCAGGGAATAGGCGATTTGACAATCGCCAGAGGCTATGGCAGTTGCCATTTGAGAGGGATGATCAAACTCCCTGAAGTTGACTTTCATTCCTAGTTCCTTGTCGAACCAGCCTTTCGCTTGTCCCACTTGGTAACTACACGGCCAGCCGGGATAATACCCGACCGTTATCCGGTCCATGGCCATGGCGCTACCTAGGCCAAACACTGCGGGAAGAAACAAGGCTAAAACAAACAAACCGATAGTTTTCTTCAAACGAATTCTCATTTTCTTCTCCTTTTTCTCTAACCTCGAGTTAACGTTTTGGTCCTTTACACCTTCAATGCTCCTATCACCTCCTTTTCCTTTCAGCCACACAGCTTTTCAGCCAACTTCATCGCTTGTGCTGTATTGCCACCATAGGCGCCCCCAACGATTTTATCCGTCCATTTTCGATCGACAGGTCCTTGGCGGACAATAACCTAAAGTAGCAGTTCTGATGCTTCCGTAATTTTCTGCCGCAACTTCATAAATTTCAGATCTGTATGCTCCCTGGGCCGAGGAAGACTCACTTCGTAGACGGCATCCATTTGCCCAGGCAGTTTATTCTTGAGGGCCACGATCCTATCGCCAAGAAAAACCGCCTCGTCTATGTTATTAGTCACGAAAATAACAGTCTTTTTCTCGGACTCCCATATGCGCTCTGTCTCCTTTTCCATGAACATGCGTGTCTGGGCATCCAGTTGGCCGAAAGGTTCATCCAGAAGCATAACCTCCGGGTCATTCGCATATGCGCGGGCGATTCCGACACGCTGTTTCATCCCGCCGCTCAGTTGATGGGGGTAATGCTTCTCAAATCCTTCCAAACCCACCAATTTGATGTAGCGTTGTGCAATTTTGCGCCTTTCTTTTCTGCCTATGCCTCTGAGCTTTGGCCCCATCTCCACATTTCCCATAACGGTCTTCCAGAAAAAAAGCATATAGCTCTGAAAAACCAGCCCCCGGTCAGGTCCCGGGCCGGTGACTACCTTGCCATCAAGGAGTACTTTCCCTTCAGTAGGAATCTCCAAACCGGCAACGATTCGTAACAACGTACTCTTGCCCGACTGACCAGGTCCGAGAATAACGAGAAACTCCTTGTCTTTTACTTCCAGGCTTATGTCCTCCAGGACGTGTATGAGCTGTTTGCCTTTCTGGATGAACGTCTTGCTGATGTTCTGACAGGCGATCTTCGCCGGCATGTCTCTTTCTCCTATGATTCCTTTCTATCTTTCCCCTGATCAAGTCTCCATCAAGCAATCGTCACCGGATACAGATGGATCAGTTTGGAAGGTTTTGCTGTGGAGATAGGAGCAATTTTGCTCTTTTGCAGGTGTTGTTTTCCATGAAAGGATATCAAATAGTTGTTTAGAGTCCCTTTACGGTTCGTTTCCATGGGCAGAGCATTTTTTCCAAACCACCGACGGAGAAACTAAAAAATGCAGCTACCACAGCAATCGCCGCCATGCCCCCAAGGACCAATTGAGGTTGGGTAAGCTTCATTCCGCGAATAATGATCCACCCTAATCCCGAGCGTGAACTCACCAGTTCAGCTGCCAACACACAGGTCCAGGCAACACTCAAGGAGATTTGTATACCGGCGAAGAGGGCGGGATAGCAGGCCGGTATACTCACATGCATAATCTCATGACGTCGCTTCCCCCCCAGAACCCGAATAACGTCGTAGAGTTCCGGTTCTATAATCCGAATACCGCTATACGCATTTAAAACACACGGCACAAATGATCCGATCACAATGATAAAAATCTTGGAAGGTTCGCCGATACCAAACCAGAGGATGGAAATAGAAATCCAGGCGATAGGTGGCATGGGTTTGAATAAATCAAAGACGGGCTTGACGATCGCGTTCACATAACGATTTAGACCCATGAAAAGGCCCAAAGGAAGACCGGCAAGCGCGCCAATGGTAAAGCCAATAAGGATTCTCCGCGCACTGGCCCAAATATGCCCGAACAGATTTCTCCCCGCCAGTTTGACACCCATTAACCGGACTAATTCCTTGCCCGTTGACTCAGGAGTTGCCAGGCCTAAAAGGCCGGCTGCAGCTAAATAGTGCCAAGCCAGCAGAAAGGCGATAAAAGACACAGCGTAAAGAAAATACTCATTCGCAAGAACAGTTAAGACGGTAAATGGCCGCCTTTCTTTTGCAGGCTTAATCACTTCATCAGCGACGGTATTGGCCATTTCTTACCTCCTTACTCCAGCCAGGAGTCGTTTTTCAACAAGGTCTACAATCATACCGATGAGTGCCCCACCGATTCCCACGCAGACCATGCCAAGGACCACCATCTGAGGCATTGCCAATCTCCGACCCATCTCAATCAAAAACCCAAGACCTTTGTCCGCAGCCAAGAGTTCCGCGCCCACCAGATTGGTCCAGCAATAGGCCAGGGAAATCTGAAGGGCACCGAAAATCATGGGCAAGGCGGAGGGGATGCAAATCTTGATGAATATCTGCCAGTCCGTAGCGCCATAAGTCCGTGCCATCTGAATGAGTGCCGGATCGGTCATATTCACCCCCACCCAAGAGTTGATGGTAAAGGGGACAATCCCGGCAATCCAAATAATGTAGATCTTCCCCCAGATTCCAATCCCAAACCAGAAAATACAAAGGGGAATCCAGGCGATCGGCGGGATGGGGCGAATCATCTCAAAGAGTGGCCGGAATATCCCGCGAATGACCTTGAACCAGCCCATGGCAAGCCCCAAGGGGACCCCGATCACAAAAGAGAGGATATACGCTGTAACAGCTTCTTTCGCACTCATCCAGGCATGACCACCCAGCGTGGCTCCGTCAGGGTTTACCTGGGTAAGCTTATGAATGAATAATATCATAACCTTGCTGGGAGCAGCGAGCATGGTAGAGGGCACAATCCCCGTATCCACAATAAACTCCCAGACCCCGAAGAAGGTTAAGATACTCAATACACGTAGAACCCTTAGGACAAGAGGTTTTCTAACCTTAACTTCCTCATAAGGCATACGCCGTCCCTCCTGCGATAATTAAGAAGCATTGCTGCTCCTCTACGCCTGTTCGCACGGTCCTTACACGTTTGTGGAATTTGAGATTAATCAAAGGGATCGGAGACATCCTCCGATCCCAGGCATATCTGCTACTTGTAACTCGGAATAGGAGTCTCGACCATCTTCAGATATCGATCAGTGATCCAGTCTCCACGGCTTACCTTGGCCACTTCTTCATCAGTCAGCTTGCCATTGGCATGGAGGAACTCTGCAATCAAACGTTCCCACCTCTGAGCCTCGCTCTCGCCTTTGGATGTGTCGAAAAGTTTGATCTGCTCGGGATATCTCTGCACTGGGTGAAATTTTATATCTCGTTCGGCCTGACTATGTGTGTATTCCATTCCTGCCCAGTCTTTGTACATCTTTTGGAAAAGCTTTATGTTTTCCTCTGTTGCACCCTCGTCAGCGATCTTGTTGATACCCCGGAACATGACCCGCAGAAACTTGGCGACAAGACCTGGATTCTTCTCACAGAAGGTCTTATCTCCAATAAACGTGATGGGAATTGCGGCGCCGGCGTTGTGAACATTGCTCACTTCAATCCACCCATCATCAAAGGCCTTGTAGCTATACGGGGCCCACAAACACGCAAAATCTCCGATGCCGGCCTTAAAGGCCGCAATAATAGAGGCCTGATCCATCTGCTTTACCACAACATCCTTGTCAGTTAAGCCAAAAACCTTCAAATAGGTAATCATGGCATAGTGGGCCGACGATACCGTGGTCACAAGAAAGGTTTTGCCCCTGACATCCTCTGCTTTCCCATAAACTTCTGGAAAACCTGTTACCGCTCCTTTCTCTTTTACAACGACATTAGAAGGACGGGCAAAAACGGAGTTACAGAATGACTCGTCATCTCCGAATCCAAACAGTGGAGTGCCATAGCGAAGCGAACCCATGATGTGGGGGACACCTCCACAAAGGCCCAATTGCCATTGATGCGCTGGCAGGGCTTCCAATTCCTGCATCCCGCTTTCAAAATAAAGGATATCGAAATCAAAGCCCGCTTCCTTATCCCACCCCATCTGCTTGGCGTACCAAGGGAAAAAAGTCTCAAATTCGGGCATCGCGGCAAGCGAAAGCTTAATAAGTTTCTCTTCCGCAAAAGCCGGCCCACTCCCTACAAAGACAAGTGAAAGCGCCAAAATCATCATACTGATAAGAATAATCTTTTTCATAATCTTGTCTCCTCTATTTTCTTTATGTTGCCAGAACTGGTTCCCTGCACGTCTATCGGTCTTGGCCGAAGGCTGGGGCGACTAACCTATTACGAAACTACGCTTATCACCTCCTTTCTGTCCTTGCCGTCACCAAGATTGCTCCTTCAGACCCCGAGAGATTTACCACCACCGGATTAGTTCGGTGACATTTTTCCTGATCTCCAGGAACTTGGGGTCTACAAAATTTCTCGGACGGGGCAGGTCCACAGGCACCTCGGCCTTAATCTTGGTGGGTTTGTTGGTCAATACGAGAATCCTTTCAGCTACATACACAGCTTCTTCAATATTGTGCGTAACAAAAATAACAGTGCTCTTTAGCTTTTGCCACAGACGAATGAGTTCATCCTCCAGGTAATAGCGCAGTTTTACGTCCAACTGTCCATAGGGCTCATCCATAAGGAGAAGGTCAGGATCGACCGCAAAGGCCCTTGCCACGGCTATGCGCTGCACCATGCTGGCTGAAATCTGGTTGGGATAGAGATTTGCACAATCGGACAGGCCCACCAAGTCCATGATGTACTTCAGCCTTTCCTGCTGCTTTTCCTTCGGAAATCGTTTGATCTCCATACCATAGGCAACATTGTCTTTTACTGTCCTCCACGGCAGACACGTAGGTTCCTGAAAGACAAAGGAAAGGTTGTGTTTCTTGGGATCTGCCTCTTCTCCGTCAACTAGGATATTCCCGTCCGTTGCCGGCATCAGTTTGGTGAGGGTATTCAGGAATGTTGTCTTTCCACAGCCGGTCGGGCCCACAATGCTGATAAATTCTCCATCGGCCACCTCAAAAGAGATGTTGTCGAGAACAAGCAATTCCCCGAATCTTTTGGTGAGGTTTTTCACCACAATTTTCTTTTTTCTCTCTACGCCATTTCCCATGCAACCCCCCCATCCAAGCACTATCAGGACCTCATTTATTTTCAGCCCTTTGGAACGATACACGCCTCCCTTGGAGCCACTCATCCCCAGCTCGGTCAAGAAATGGGCTTTGAAATCTGTAGAAGCGGCTTGACTCTATTCCTCCGCATAGGGATCGGCCACCTCAAGTGCCTTATCCATGATGCCGATTCCCTCATCGATTTCATCCTTGGTAACAATCAAAGGAGGGGCCATTGCAATGACATTGCTCGGATTTGCCGCCATGGCAATCATCCCCAATTCACCCAGCTTCTTGGCCACCTCAATCTTGGGATTTACACCCTGTTGAATTTTCGCTGCCACAGGCAGAATAGGCTCACGGGTCTTACGGTTCTTGACCAACTCCAGGCCTACAAACAACCCGAGCCCCCGCACATCCCCGACACATGGGTGTTTGTCCTTGAGCTCCATGGCCTTCTCAAGGAGGTATTTACCCATTTTCTCAGAATTTTCGATGAGATTGTCTTCCTGATAAATCTGAATAATCCTGATTGCTGCAGCGCAAGCGAGCGCATGTCCGGCATAGGTGGCACCATGGCTGAAGAATTGTTCTTTGAATCGATCACCGATTTGTTTTCGGACGATACTGGCACCCAGCGGTACATATCCGCAGGTAATACCCTTTGCCAGGCTCATAATATCCGGGACGACTCCCCAATGGTCCATGGCAAACCACTTGCCTGTGCGGCCGAACCCACTCATGACCTCATCGGCAATCATGAGGACACCCCACTTGTCACAGACTTCCCTCAGCCTGGGGAAATATTCAGGAGGAGGGGGCAGGATGCCGTTCGCACCGGTCACAGGTTCAAAGATGATGCCGCCCACCCTTTCTCCACCACCTTCCAGCTCAATTACTTCATCAATATACTTGACGCACTGAAGATCGCACTCAGGGTACTTTTGCCCGAACATACAACGATAGCAGTAGGGTTGAGGAACAGCAGCCGTTTCAGTTCCGCCGAGGGTCTGAATAAAGCTCCGAGGGTCGCCGGCCGAAAGGGTCATGGACGCCGCAGTGCCTCCGTGATAGCTCCGGTACCGGGATATAATCTTGCGAGTTCCTGTATATTGGTGGCAGATCTTCACAGAGGCCTCATTCGCCTCCGTGCCTCCGAGGGTAAGAAAGCTGCGAGAAAGGTCACCGGGTGTAATCTCCTCCAGTATCTTGCCCAAAAGGGCTCTTGGCTTTGTAGAAAAAACAGGGGCAAAAGAAGAGAGCGACTTGGCCTGCTCGCAGATTGCATCCACTACACGGGGATCCCCGTGCCCAATATTGTGGCTCACAAAACAGGACGCGAAATCAAGGCGTTCCCTGCCATCCTCGGTGGTAAACCGGACTCCCTTTGCTGAGACAACCCTCATAGGCGACTGGGAAGGCTGGTAACACCAGGAATGGAATATGTTATTTACTTCATATGAATCGAGGTTCTCCTTTGCAGATGGGATATTTGTTAAGTCAATCATTGCGGTCTCCTTTGTGTGAGTATTGTGGGATTGGCATTTTCCCCATGAAGAACTGGGGACTCTCTTACTTCGAGAAGATAGATTCGCCTCCTTTCTTCTTTGAATTCGATTTAACCAACACCTCTTTCTGAATAACCGGGATTTTCGGCGATTGACGGGCGATTTTCATATTCTTGCCTGGCCTGATTTCTTCACACGCCTCGCACGGTGCCGATGTTCATGGCGTATTGGAGAACCACATAGATCAAATAGAGCCCCAGGAGCCATGCGCCCTGAAACTTCTTGAAACGACCGTCCTTGTTCTTGTGGATAAAGAATCTGAACGAGTAAAGGATAATGAGCATTGCCGGAAAATGGAAAAGAAAGAAGTTTTCCGGTATGGCCAGGGGACTTGCGGCGGAAGCGGCACCGATAACGAACAGGCAGTTCAATACATCCGCCCCCACGACATTCCCCACCGTGATTTCAGGGTGCCCCTTTCTGACAGACGCTACGGCCGTCATCAATTCCGGGACCGAGGTCCCAAAGGCCACCATGGTGGCGGCGATGACATCATCGGGCACCCCCAGTCTGAGGGCTATCTCCGATGCACTGGGTACCAGTATCCGGGCTCCCAGGACCACCAGGAAAAGTCCCCCCAGGAGCATAAGCCAGCATTTTGCGATGCCCACCAGTTCGGAATCGTCGGATTCCTCCCCTTCCAGCGCCATGTCCCCCCCTTTTTTGGACCAGATGTAGGTCATGTACATGTAGACCCCCAGCAGAACCAGAAAAAAGAAGCCGACCCCCCGATAGAGTATGGGGTTTCCTTTTGTTACCGCCAGAATGATGACGGATACCACCACCAGCAGCGTGGCAGCACCCACCTGCACCCAACCGGTACGGTTAAGGATATATCTGTTGACAGGCACTGTGGCCAGGATGCATGTCAATCCAAAAATGAGGCCGGTGTCGGCAATGATGGAACCCACGCCGTTTCCCAAAGCAAGACCCGGGTCACCCATCCAGGCGGCCATTACGGAGACCACCGCCTCCGGCATGGTGGTGCCTAAAGAAATAATGGTAGCGCCTATGACTATCCTTGGCAAGCCGGTCCGCCTGGAAAGCTGAACGACCCCGTCGATCATCCAGTCGGCTCCCTTTGAAAGAACCAGAATACAGACCACAATCACAGCGAGTAAAAGCAATACGGGTAGGTCTGCAACGAGATTTCGTAATACGGTTTCATCTCCTATGAATCGAAAAATAGCGTGCACCACTCCCCTTCAGTGTGACTGACGCCTCTCTTCCTTACGCGGATGATTCAAAAACTGTGCAAACTGTCCTTTCAATCTGTATCCCATTTGCTCTTTTTTCTTCACCCGTGCAGGAACTGAGGAAGCCATGTGACAATACTCGGAAAAAACATGATGATGAACAGCCCTAACATTTGCAGCACCATGAACTGCATCATACCGATGTAGATATCCTGAAGACTCCAATCCGGAACGACCCCCTTGAGAAAATACGCAGAGAGCGCCACCGGGGGAGAAAGCCAGGCCGTCTGCAGAGTCACGGCGACCAGAATGCAGAACCAGACCAGATCGATGCCCATATGCCTGACAAGGGGCATGAGGATGGGCACAAAAATAAGCACGATGGGAACCCATTCCAGGGGCCATCCGAGAATGAAAATGAAAATCATGATGCTGAGGAGCATTAAAAAGGGGCTCAGGTTGGCATGCAAAAGTATATTGGTGAGAAGGGTAGCGGAACCGAGCCTGGAAAAAACAGAACCAAAAAAGGTGGAAGCGGCCACAAGAATCAGAATCATGGATGAGATTGCCAGGGTACGAAACATGGATTTTTTGAAGCTTTCCCAGCTCAAGCGGCGATAGGCCAGCGTCAGAATGATGGAACCGAAGGATCCAGCAGCAGCTCCTTCCGTGGGGGTGGCCATCCCCCCGATGATGCTGCCCAGGGTGGCGAGGATCAGGGCGGCCACCGGCAAAACACCCAGCAGCATCTCTTTGATGACCCAGCTAATAGATTCCGCCCGGAGTTCCAAAGGCAGGGCAGGGCCCAGTTTTGGATTAATTTTGCATCGGATGAGGGTATAGACCATATAGATGGTGGCCAGAAGTATGCCAGGGAATATGGCGGCGGCGAAAAGATCTGTCACCGGGACGCCCACAACGGGTCCCATGACCACCAGCATAATGCTGGGGGGGATGAGTATGCCGAGTGTCCCGCCCGCCGTGATGCAGCCGGCCGACAGCTTCACATCGTATTTGCTTTCGCGCATGGTTGGCGCGGCCATGACCCCAAGCAGCGTGACGGAGGAACCTACGATACCGGTTGCCGCAGCGAACACCGTCGCAGTGGAAGTAACTGCAAGGTAAAGGGAGCCGCTGACACTGGCCAGCAAGTACTGGAACGCCTTGAAAAGCCGGTCCATAAGGCCCGAGCTCTCGAGGATATAGCCCATTAAAAGGAAAAACGGCACCGCGGCCAACACCGTATCGGTCATGACCCCGAAAAACTGAAGGGTCATCAGATTAAACACGACCTGCCCGATGCCGATATAGCCAATGACCAGGCTCAAAAATATGAGCGTGAACGAGATAGGAAAACCGATACAAATAAAGAGGAAAAGGCTTGCCAGCCCGACCAGACCGAGGATCTCATTGCTCATACTTCTTCTCCTTTAGGTTTCTACCCCTTCTACTTCTTCGTGAAGGTCGGTCCCTGTTTTCGCAGCATAGAGGCTTTTTATGACCTCTGAGACGCCTTGTATGAGAAGCAAGGCAGTGGCGATGGGCATGGTCAGCTTCAGGGGCCAAATGATCGGCATCCAGGGGCTGCTGACAATCCGTTCCTGCAACATCACGGACCTGGATGCGTAGCCCCAACTGATCCACATAAATATGGCCAGACCGGGGAAATAAAGTGTTAGATACAGTATGGAATCAACGATACCTTTGGTGCGAACGCTCCATTTTTCATAAAGGAAGTCGGTGCGTATATGCTGCTGGCGTTGCAGGGTATAGGCAGCGCCCAGCATGAAAAATCCGCCATAAAGTATGGTGCTGAAATCGCTGGCCCAAATGGTTGGCCTGTTGAAAAAATAGCGACAGATCACCTCAAAAACGAGACTCCCCACCATGGGAATGGTCAAGAAAGCCACTGTCTTTCCGGACCAGATGCTGATGGCGTCGATCACGGTCACGGCCTTGATTAGTCCCGATTGAGCACTGGAATGCGCCGTGGAAGTCTCCACGCTGTCTGTATGGGATGAGTTTTCACCAACCTGATGAGTCATGGTCACTCCTCGCTCTATGCTCATGATGGAAAGTTGGGGAGGACAAGGTCAAAGGACGCCTCGGAGCGCCCTTTGACACAATATCTGAATGGATCCCTTCCCTTCCTGTGAAGGATAGGTTCACAGGATGTCTGCCTTAATCGCCATAGCCCACAACACCTTCATCAGTAGCAGCCTTCCCCATTTTGTAATACACACCGTTGATCTTTTCCTGGTACGGTACGACTACCTTCGCAAATTCCTGCATTGAGGCCAGAACCTTTTTAAAGAATGGATCCTTTTTGGCATATTTCTCCAGAATCTCCTTGGTGGCTTTCATATAAGCAGGGTAGTAGTCGTTCGGGGTGTCCATAACCTTCACCCCTTGCTTTTCCACAAGTTCCTTGAGCGCATGGCCGTTCTGGAATACATTCCAGTTGTAAGTGTCGGCTATGCACGACATGATGCCTGTATTGAACATGGCCTGCAGGTCCGCCGGCAGCTTGTTCCACCAGTCGAGGTTAACATAGATATCGCCGATGTCGGTTTCCTGGTGCAGCCCCTGAAGATAATAGTATTTCCATACGGAACTGAGACCGAGGTTTCTATCGTCGGCTGGGCCGATCCACTCCGCAGCGTCGATGACGCCACGCTGGGCCGACGGGACGATTTCACCGCCGGGCATGGAAACGACCGGCATGCCCATCAACTTGAACGATTCCGCGGGAATACCCGGAGGCGTACGGTACTTGACCGTTCTTAGGTCAGCCACTGATTTGAACGGCTTCTTGAACCAACCGAACGGATCCGGTCCCATCGGCATACACATGAACCCTTTGATGTTGTATCCCAGGATTTTGGTGAAATATTCCTGGTACAATTCGTTGCCGCCGCCGTCATACAGCCAGGACACAGTGCTTACCTGATCTAAGCCATAGCCCAACCCTGCGGTGGGAGCGGAAAAGAGCAGACCAGCTGGATGCTTGCCAGACCAGTAATGGGTCCACGCCTGGCCTCCGTTGACAATACCCTTATCGACTGCGTCAAGGATTTCGAACACCCCTACTATGGCTCCGGCAGGAAGTACTTCCACCTTGAGCCTGCCGCTGGACATGTCGTTGATGCGCTTGGCCATCCGTTCAATAAGCTGATAGTAAATGCTGGCGCTGGGTACTGCCGTCTGGATCTGGAGTTTGTAGTTGTCTGCGGCCTGCACGTTGCAGATAGGCATGACCAGTGCAAACGCCAACAAAAAAGCAAAACATACACCTATACTTGTGATCTTTTTCATGCTTACCTCCTTAGACAACTCAGTGACTTGCAATGTTTTTTCTTTAAAGCTCTTCATCATTAATGCTTTCAGAATTCTCTATCCTCCGCACCTCCTTTCTTTATTATTGATGGAATCGTAAAAAGTCCGTCCATGGACTTTTTACTGAGGGAAATCGAAAAGTGTGATTTTCGTTTTCCTTACAAATCAACGGGCGCGGAAAAAGGCCATTAATGGAGGGAACCTACCTAGTAGTTTGTCTCCAGGATCTTGATCACCTCCTTTTCCGTAACCTTTCTCGGGTTGTTGTTGATTAGGCGAACAGCCCCCATTGTAGCCTTCGCCAGAGCCGGAATCTCATCTTTTGGAACATCGTAACTGCTCAAATGATAGGAAATACCTAAATCGTCCAGCAGGCTTTTGACAGCCTTGAGCGAAAGTCTGGCAGCATCGATCTCCGGGACTCCGTCCGCGTCTTCCCCAAAGACCTTGGCGATCTGAATGAACTTTTGAGGGATAGCCAAAAGGTTGAATTCCATAACCCAGGGACAGATAAAGGCAGTCAGCAGTCCATGGGGCAGGTGAAATTTTCCGCCGATCGCCAGAGCAAGAGCATGGACGAGTCCATTCTGGGTGTTGGAAAAGGCCTTTCCTGCTAAGGCGCTGGCATACAGCATGTTTTCCCTAGCTTCCCGATTGTCACCGTTAGCATAAGCCCTGCGGAGATTTGCAGCAATCATACGGATTGCCTGAAAATTCAAGGTATCGGTAAAAACGGTGGCCTTCACTCCGGTGTACGACTCCATCGCATGAACAAACGCATCCATTCCTGTCATGGCGGTGATATGGGGAGGGAGGCTAATGGTCAATTCGGGATCCAGTACTGCCACGTGGGCAAACATGTGTTCACTAACAATACCCTTCTTGACCTTGCTTTGGATATCGGAGAGAACACAGATGGAAGTCATCTCACTTCCAGTACCAGCGGTCGTAGGAATAAGGATCAAAGGGATTCCTGGGTGGGGAACGAGTTCCATTCCGAAATAATTCTCGATTGGGCCTTCATTTGTTAGCATCACCGAGATCACCTTGGAAATGTCCAAGGAGCTTCCCCCACCGAACCCAATAATGACATCAGGGCCAAAGGCCTTGGCTGCCTTAAGGCTCGCGGCCACTACCTCAATTCTTGGCTCCGGTTCCACTTCAGTAAAAAAGTCATAGGAGATATGAGCTTGGTCCAATGGCTTGGCTAAGAGTTCAAGAAGACCGGCAGCCTTGATTCCGGGGTCCGTAACCACTAAAGTCTTTTTTCCCCGGAGACGTTTAATTTCATCATCAAGGCTTTCCAGACAACCGAGTCCGGAAACAATTCGACGTACCGTGTTAAATGATTGAAACATCGTGATCCTCCTCACCCATATAGTTATCAGAATGGTGTTTCTTTCCCCTCTCTTCCCGGGTCAGATGATAGATTCGCCTCCTTTCTTCTTTGAATTCCATTTAACCAACACCTCTTTCTGAATAACCGGGATTTCCGGCTTCATTCCTCAATCTCAGGTTTGGATGACCACATCCCCCAAACCAAGCTTCTCCAGAGTCTGTCTGGTCGGAATCCCTTCAGGATTCCATCCTCTTAACTCATAGTAGTCATCCAGCATCCGTTGTAATTGTTCCGGCGTTGTCCTGAGCCCTTTAGAATTCCCTGAAGGGATTTCCTCGTGTGTAAAGCGATAAGGGAGGTGATCATCTTTTCTCCGTAACCCTTCCCGGCAATTAAAACTCCTCTCCAGGGTATAGATTCTGGCTCCGATCTCCGTTAATTCCTCCAGGGTCATATCCCAGCCAAGGGTAAGGTTGATCAAATCCACGTGGTTTTGACTCAGGACCCCCCCGTAAACTGCCTCGCAAAAGCTGCAAATAATAAGTGAATCCCTGATAGGAGTCCAATTGGATGTATTGTAGGCCAACAATGCCTTCCCTTCTGTGCCAAGGCGTTCATCCCGACCCAGTTTGTATTCCGAACCGCTTCTTACATCATGGTGAGTTGCACCACGCGGGGAGATCGCGTAACCGATTGCCATACTCCTGAGCGCCCGTGCGGAGTGGCCCGGGGGTTCCAACCCCCGAACATGACAGGCAAACCTGTCCGAATCTTGGCCGATCTTTTCCGCCATAGCCTTTACACCCTGGCACATAAATTCGCCGAATCCTTCTCTTCTGCCAACAAGGTGAGCACATTTCACAATAGTCTCGCCATTTCCAAACGTGAAATCAATACCTTCCGTATCCTTCACGGACAAGAGCCCTCTCTGGAAACACTCCATTAGGAAACCTATGGAGCCCCCGAAGGATATGGTATCGATTCCATATTCGTCGCAAAGGGTATCCGCCTCTATGATTTTGTCCAGGTCGTCTACCCCACAGTTCGAACCCAAAGCAAAAAGCGTTTCGTATTCCGGCCCCTCGGTCATGATGGAAGGGGATTCAAGGGACTTCACCACCCTGGTACACCCTCCCAGGTTACAAGCAAAACAGGCCCAGTTCCTTACGAAGTGCTTTTCCACCAACTGCTCCGCCCGGATGTTTTCCGCCTTGTTCCAGCTTTCCTCCTGCCAGTTTCGAGTACCCAATCCGCCCACTTCATTGATGAGTTCCACCAGGAAAGGGGTGCCCAATTCCACCAGGGCACGGAGGCCAAGGAACTTCTCCCGCATCTTTTCATTGAACTTCAGGAACCCTTTCATGTCCGCAACCAGCACATCTTTGGTTCCCCGTACCGATACGGCTTTCAGGTTTTTGGAGCCCATCACTGCACCCGTTCCCCCTCTGCCAGCTGCTCTCCTGCCACTTATGCAACATGCAAAGGGAACCATCCTTTCCCCAGCCGGCCCACAACAAACAGTGCAGATATCTTTTCCCAGTTGTTCAACAAGCTCGTCCTGCACTTCCATTGTGCTCTTGCCCCAAAGTCCGTCTGCCGGAATCAATTTGGCCTCTTCATTATCGCAAAAAAGAACCACTGGTAAAGGGGATTTCCCCAGCAAAACGATCATATCACGGCCCGACTGCTTCAAGACGGAGCCAAATTCACCTCCAAAATAGCTGTCCATAAAATAGCCAGTAAGGGGCGACTTGGTAACAACACCCCCCCGTCCGCTTCCGTGGGCCAGGGTTCCATTCAAAGGGCCGCTACAAAGGATAAAGGCGTTTTTCGGCCCAAGGGGATCGGCCCCTTTTGGAACTCGATCAAACAATACCCGGGCCGCAAATCCGTTGCCTCCCAAGTATTTCCTTGCAAACCTTTCTTCAAAGGCTTCATCCCAAATCTTCCCGGTGGTCAAATCCACGTAGGTGATCTTGCCCGCATACCCTTTCATGCCTGCACCTCCTCTACGCGTAAAGCATCCCTGGGGCAGGCATCAACGCACTGTTGAATTTTTCCTCCCCCACAAAGATCACACTTGAAAATGTAGTCATAGTCAGGATGAATAAAAATTGCGTCATAGGGACAAGCCTCAACGCAGAGTTTACACCCGTCACATTTTTTGAGGTCGAACCTCACCAGACCCTTTTTCTCGTCTACGTAAAGGGCTCCTGTTGGACAGGCCTTCACACATTCTGCATCGTCCCTCTGCTGGCAAATATGGGCCTTGAATTCACCGTACCATCCCGTGGATTCGATACGCAGATTTGCTTTATGAGGATTGAACACCTTCTGCCAGGTACCGGAGCAGACAAGCTGACAGACCTGGCAACCCACGCACTTATCCGTATCAAAGTGAACGTATCTCATGTGCTCTCCTTTTCTTGGGACCGCAGGGTCAAATCATATTCCTGTAAGACTTTGAGAAGAAACCTACAGAGACATCTGCTCCAGAATCGCTCCCACTTCCGCCGGCTTCATAACCACCTTTGCGCCTGCCTCTTGAAGGGCCCGCATTTTCCCTTCTACACTGCCTTTTCCACCCGTTATGATTGCTCCTGCATGTCCCATCTGTTTTTCGGGAGGAGCCGTCCGCCCGGCCAGAAAAGCGACCAACGGCTTTGTAAAACCTCCCTGCTGAATCAGCTCTGCAGTCTCCTCTTCCATGGTGCCGCCAGCCTCTCCCACGAGCACCACCGCGGTGGTCTTATCATCCTTCTCGAACAGTCGGAGAACATCCACGGTGCGTGTGCCGGGAACAGGGTCACCCCCGATGCCGATGACGCTGGTCTGTCCCAGACCGGCATTAACAATATGGCTTGATACCTCGTTGGTAAGACTGCCACTTCGTGTTACCACCCCTATCGGTCCAGGTCGATAGACATAATCAAGCCAGAAGGGAACAAAGCCCATCATGGCCTCTCCAATGGTAGCACTCCCTGCAGTATTGGGCCCCAGAATCATGGCCCCTTTTTCCGAAGCAAAGGTCTTCATTTCCAACATATCATGCACGGGAACATGCTCGGCTAGGATCACGAAGGTCTTTATCCCGGCATCCAGGGCTTCAAAAACCGCGTCCTTTGAAAAAGCAGGTGGCACGAAAACCACTGAAGCCTCACAACCTTTTTCCCGTACCGCTTTTCGCACGCTTCCGTAGACCGGCACCCCAAGAACGCTTTCACCTTCCTTCCCCGGAGTAACTCCAGCTACAATCTTGGTGCCCGATTTCAGCATCTGCTCGGTCCAAAATGTGCCCTCGCGTCCTGTGATTCCTTGTACCAACACTCTTGTTTCAGAGGATACAATGATGCCCATCGACTTATGCCTCCGATAGTTCTACGGCTTTGCGCACGGCGCCTTCCGTGTCGTTATAGGTCTCAATCCCAATGGCCTCGATCATCTCTCGGGCCTTTTCTTCACCCGTGCCCCGCACTGCCATGATGATGGGAACCTGGGGTTTCAGCTCTTTGATGGCCGGCACAAGACCCTCGGCAATGGTGTCGGCCCGGGCAAACAGACCAAAGGTTACCAGGAGCAGCACCTTGAGGCCGGGGATCGCAAGTGCCGTTCGCAGGGCATTTGCCGCGTTTTTGTAGTTGGCCCCACCAAAATCAAGAAAGTTGGCCGGCCTGCCGCCGTTGAGTTTTATCAAATCCAGCGTGGTCATGGTGAGGCCGGCACCCGTGCAAATAACCCCAATATTTCCACCCAGACCCACATAACTGAGACCGTTCTGGTAGGCTTCATACTCGATGTCATCGTCGAACTGCTCTCTGCCTTTTTTGTATTCCTTGTGTCGCAATAAGGCATTGTCGTCGATACGAACCTTTGCGTCAGCCGCCCAAAGATTCCCCTTCCCATCTACCGCCAATGGATTGATCTCCACCAATTCCGCATCCAGAGAACGGAAAATTCTATATAGATTAGAAAAGAGCCTTGATGCCGCCTTGGCAGTGGCCCCTTGAAGCCCGATTGCTTGTACCATGTTTCGGATCTGATAAGGCAACAACCCTCTAAAAACGTGGATCTTTTCGGTAATGATAGCCTCAGGCCTGGCAGTAGAGAGTTCCTCAATCTCCATACCCCCTTCACCACAGACCATCATCAACGAGCAAGCCGAAGCAGCATCCACCGTTATCGCCACATACAGCTCCCTTTCAATATCCAGGCGTTCTTCAATGAGGACGCTTTGAATCTTCTTTCTACTGAATTCTTTTCCAATCCATTCGTCCACCGTGTCCCGAATCTGGGTCCAGTCACTATATTTTTGAATCAGCCCTGCCTTTCCCCTTTTCCCCGCAAGGACCTGGGCCTTCAGCATAACAGGCAAATCAAACACTTCAGGGCGCTCGTTCACATCCTGCGGGGAATGCACCAGAAAACCTCTGGGCACCGGAATTCCAGCGTTTCCAAATATCTCCTTGCCCTGATATTCATATAGCTTCATAACGTCACCTCAAAATTTACAGCTGCAGTTTCCTAAAACAAATCGTAGCCAATCTGAAAGGCTTGCTCATTGTCCTCTTTGAACTTGGGAATAACACTTAACATGGTGGAAAGAACAACATCCTTATCAAGGATATCAATTTTTTTGGTCATGGCTCCCAGTATGATTGTATTGGCAAATATGGCCCTCCCCAACTTTTCAACAGCCATATCTTTTGCCGGCACGGAATAATGATTGATTTTCTTCGCCTTTTCCTCCTCAATCTCCACACTGCTCGGGTCATAAAAAATAATTCCATCCTTTACCAGGCCTGAAAAACTCTTGTAAGCGGCAGAGGACAATGCACAGAAATAATCAGGGTCCTCAACCATGGGACTATCAATCGGTTCGGTAGACAAGACCACTTGCGCACGCACATATCCGCCCCTCTGTTCTGTGCCATGACTTTTAAGCATCGTGACCCGATAGTTTTGCTTGACACCGGCCAGCCCAAAAATCTGTCCCAGCCTTACCACGCCCTGTCCACCAAAACCGCTGGCAAGTATTTCCGTCCTTTCTTTCATGAGGCTAACCTCCTCTTTATATCTACGAGTTTGTCTCTCATCAGCGTTGCAAAATCCGGCCGGCTGTTACTGGCATCGTAGTAAACACCGGTTTTCCAGATTACATCTTTGCCCCCTTCTTCCTCCAGGCGGCAGGAATGGTTCTGGATCCACCGAAATATGTTGACTGCATTCCTTGAACCCAGGGCAGTACTCGCATAGTTGGTGGTGCAGGGGAAGACCACATGGACCAGCGAGAAACCCTTGTTCAGGAGTGCCTTTTTCATGCTCTCCACCCCGAATTCACCGTCCATGCTCACGTGCCTAGCCAGGAAAGTGGCCCCTGCTTCTCTGATTATGTTCAGCACATCCCGGCCGTCCTGGATCCAGTTAGGTTCATACATGCCATAGGGACTGCTGTCCGTGACAGACCCCTCAGGCGTACTCCAGCCATACTGACCTCCGGTTGACTGGTATCCCAGGTTATCGCAGACAACGATAGTGACGTCCAGATTTCTCCTGGCTGCATTCAGCATGTGACTTATTCCAATGCCGAAGGCGTCGCCATCTCCAACCGTACAAACAATCTTTTTCCCTTCAGGCAAGGCAAGAGCGAGACCGCTCACAATGGCATAAACCCTCCCATGTGTGCCTGCAAGGCCGTCTCCTTTCCACATTCCAAAGGTCTGCCTCCCGGCACAACCTATGGATGTCCCCCATATGACATCTTCCAATTCCAGGCCAAGATCATACATGGCCTTTGTGAGCATTTTTTGAGCTTGTCCCAGGCCACAACCTGAACAGGCAGTACTGGGAGTCTTCCTCGTTCTGAAGTACTTCTCAGCCAAATAATCCATTACCAAGCCTCCCTTTCCCATTTAATTGCAGATATCGGGTTTCCATCAAGGAGCGTTTGAAATAGCTCCAACAAACTGGAAATCTCCGGCAGTTCACCGCATCGCCCAAAAAAGTGGATTTTAGAGTCCGATGGCGCGGCCCTCTGCACTTCACGCACCAGTTGCCCGTCATAGTTGAATTCCACAGACAGGTAGGTGGACTTGGCCGTAAAGAGTTCATCCGGGAAAGGCCAGAGAGTAATC
>CAYOIU010000018.1:0-22655 GCA_964404085.1 uncultured Desulfobacteraceae bacterium
AGATCCCATTCCCACGTGATCGGTGTGCGGGGATCTGTCTTGCGAATTCACGTTATGAAACCTTTGATCGTATTGGACAACATTACGACGAGAGTCCGCGACCGGTTTATCCTGAAAGACACTTCCTGGGAGATCCGGGAAGGGGAGAGCTGGGCCGTTATCGGTCCAAACGGTTCAGGAAAGACATCGTTGACAAGGGTGGTTGCCGGCGAACTCCCGGTGATCTTCGGGAAAAAAGTCCGCAGGAAGGACTTGGTCCTGAAGAGGGATGTGGCCGTTGTTTCCTTTGAGTTCCAAAGGGATCTCTTGGACCGGGAGGTGGTAAAGGAGGCTTCCCGCTTCTTCAGCGGGAACATTTTCGAGATAACGACCCCCAGGATGGTGTTCCAGGAAGATGGCCGAAGCAGTCCGGCGTCCTGGAAGCTTCTGGAAAGTATCGGGCTCGCCTCCATCGAGACCCTGCTGGACAAGAATCTTGTCCGGCTTTCAACCGGTGAGCTGCGGAAGATACTCATAGCGCGGGCCCTGTTGAAGAGGCCGAGGATTCTGATCCTTGACGAGCCTTTTGAGGGACTGGATAGCCTTTCCAGGGAACAGCTCGAAAAGACCATCAACCTCCTGATTCTGCACAAGGTCCTGGTTATCATGGTCACCCACCGGCTCCATGCCGTTCCTTCGGGAATAACCCACGTGATCTGCCTGAAAGACAACCGGGTTGTTGCGGAAGGCCCGAAAAACAGCATCCTGACACCTGAATTGGTTGCAGAGCTGTACGGGCCGTTGAGGGGTTGGAAAGGGCCTGACACCTTTTCCACCTTTCCCATCGGTAAGGCGAAAAGAGCACCCAACGAACTCATCAGGATGAAAAACGTCGCCGTGAAGTTTAACGGGCAGCCTGTTTTCTACGGGCTCGACTGGTGTGTGAAGAAGGGGGAGAACTGGATGATTTCAGGACCCAACGGTGCGGGCAAAACCACACTCTTGAGTCTCATATCGGGAGACAATCTCCAGGCCTATTCGAACGAGATCTATCTGTTTGGAACGAGGCGTGGAACAGGGGAGTCCATCTGGGAGATCAAGAGGCGCATCGGCCTCGTCTCGCTGGAGTTCCAAATGGCCTATCGGCACGGACTTTCCGTGGAGGAAGTGATCCTTTCGGGTTTTTTTGATTCCGTCGGTCTGTACAGAAGGCCTTCTGCCTTACAGAAAGAGACGGCCGAAGAATGGATCCGGATGATGGGAATTACCGCACTGGGCGGGAAAGTCTTTACAAGGCTTTCATTCGGAGAGCAGAAAATGGTGCTCATCGCACGGGCCATGGTCAAAGCCCCGCTTCTGCTGATTCTCGACGAGCCGTGCCAGGGACTTGATCCGGCAAACCGAAGACGCGTGTTGGACCTTATCGACCGGATAGGTGTCGCGAGGTGGACAAGCATACTCTACGTTACCCACCACCCTGAGGAAGAGCCCGCCTGCATCGACAAGGTCCTCGATGTCAGTCGGTTTAGCCGGTTTGCTCGTTTAGCCGGTTAAGCCCGTTTGTCCCGGCGGAGGCGAGGTTGGCCGGTTTTCCCCTCCGAGTTTCAGAATGATGGGTTGTCTGGGGTTGGATAATTGGTCGTCCTTTTCGTGTTTTCTCCCAGTTCCTCTTTGATTATAGTGCTTAAATGACGGCGGGGCGGATGATCGCTGGAAAAGTTCTGGAATTGTGGGCCACGATCGTATAGAAATGCAACTGTGGATAGCTGGGAAAATTTTGGGATATCGGTTATTGACATTTCGTTTGACATTTGAGCTTTGAAATTTGGTTATTACTGGAATGTCTGCTTTCGGCAGACATATCCTGGTTAGGGGGTAAAGAGATTATGGCGGATAGTAAGTCTCTGGAAGAAAAATGCAAGCTGGCCACGAGTGTCATCTGCAGGCAGGGCATTGTCCCTTTCCCGTTGAACGAGACGACCACAGACATCATCAAAGAGGTCGTCGGGGACGATGAAGATGAACTGGATTTCATCTATTCATTTCGTGATAAACCTTCGAAGACTATGGAGCAGTTGAAGGCTTCCTGTGACTTTTCAGAAGAAAAGATCGATCAACTCGCGCGGAGTCTGGCCAGGAAAGGGCTCATCTTCAACCAGCCCAGTTCCGCAGGCATGATGGTCTACCGTTTGCTCCCCCTCATGGCCGTGGGTCTGATGGAATACAAATTTATGGGGGAGCTGAAATGGAACGAAGAGGAACGGCGGCTTGCCCATCTTTTTCAAAAGCTCCTGGATGAGGTCAGGGACCAGGTGCAGGCAAACTACGACCAACTCGTACCCATGCTTGAAAAGGCCCCGCCCGTGGATCGGACCGTTCCTTTGCGGAAAACGGAAGAGGGTGAGCCCATTCGAATCATCCCCGTTGACAGGGGTGTGGATGTCCCGGATGAATTCATCTTGCCGAGCCAGTCGGTTGAGGAAATCATCGATAAGTTCGATGAAATTGCGGTGGGTCACTGTTTCTGCCGCCAGCGACGGCAGGTCCTGGGAGAACCCTGTAGTTTGGACGCCCCGGTCGTCACCTGCTTCTCCTTCGGTAAATCCGCCCGTCACACGTCGGCCCAGGGATTCGCCCGAATGATCAGCAAAGAAGAAGCACTCAGGATCATGAAGGAGTCGGAAGAGGCCGGCCTGGTTCACAAGGCCTTCCACCCCAACTCAAAGGAAGCGCGCCCGGAAACGAGTATTTGTAACTGCTGCAAAGACTGCTGTGATACGCTGCGCCTATGGCGGGACGGGGCCTTTCCGCTCATCAATTCAACCTACCACCTGTCCATGATCGACCAGGACGCCTGTTCCGGCTGCGGTATCTGCGTTGAAAGATGCCCCACCGATGCCATCGCTCTGAATGTTGAGGGGTTGGCGGAACGAGACGAAAGTTCCTGCTTCGGCTGCGGTATCTGCGCCAGGTTCTGCCCGGAAGAGGCGATTTCGCTCAAGGAGGGACTGCGGAGGGTGACCATCCTTCCACCCCGCCTGCGCCCGGCGGCCTGAGCCCGCATGAATGGCGCAAAAAAAAGCCCCATGTACCGGTTCCTGATGGTCCTGACCATCAGTTCCACCATGGGGCTTCAGTCCTGGCTCATCCTCTTCAACAATTTCGCCGTCGAGCAGGTTGGCCTCACGGGAAAAGCCGTTGGGATGATCCAGTCGGTCCGTGAAATACCGGGGTTTCTGACCCTGCTGGTTGTCTTTGTGATCATGGTCCTGAAAGAGCACCGGCTGTCAGCGCTTTCCATCATTACGCTGGGCACCGGCCTGGCCTGCACAGGGCTGTTCCCAACCTATCTCGGCCTGCTGGCGACCACCGTCACCATGAGTTTCGGCTTCCACTACTACGAGACCACGAACCAATCCCTGACCCTGCAATATTTCGATAAAGGCACGTCTCCTTGGGTGTTTGGCAAATTGAGGAGTGTTGCCGCTGCATCCAGTATCGGAGTCGGCCTGGCCATCTATCTCCTCACCAACCTGCTCAGTTATGCGCAGGTCTACCTGGTGCTTGGCGGGCTGGTTGTTGGCTCAGGGATCTGGGGACTCGGCCAAAACCCGACGGATCAAAACATCGTGCCCCAACACAAGAAAATGATCTTTCGAAAAAAATACTGGCTTTATTACTTTTTGAACTTTATGGCTGGCGCCCGTAGACAGATATTCATGGCATTTGCCGTTTTTCTCCTGGTAAAGAAATTCCATTTTTCGATACAGGAAGTGACCATCCTTTTCGTGGTAAACAACCTGATCAACTACTTCCTGAGCCCCCTGATCGGGAGGGCTATCATACGTGTTGGGGAGAGAAAGGTCCTCTCCCTGGAATACGGCAGTATGATTATCATTTTTCTTGTCTATGCCACGACCGGATCAAAGTTCGTGGTGGCGCTTGCCTATATCCTGGACCACGTCTTTTTCAATTTTTCCATAGCCATCCGGACTTTTTTTCAGAAGATCGGGGATCCCAAAGACATCGCCCCGAGCATGGCGGTTGGTTTTACCATCAACCATGTTGCGGCCGTTTTCCTGCCTGCAATAGGCGGTTTCTTTTGGATGATTGACTACAGGATCCCCTTTGTCGGCGGGGCCTGTTTGAGCCTGGTATCCCTGATAGCCGTTCAGAAGATACGCACGGGAGTCCAGGAATGAGGTCCGGGTCAAGGAGAGACATCCCGGAGGCCCATGGCGGGTTCCGTGGAGATTCAGCGTTGGAGGTCCTTCTCCATTGAAGTTCGTGCACACGGCAGATACACATCTCGGTTTCGAGATCACCCGCGTGGCCCAGTCAGACCCGGGAGGAAGGGGGCGACGGGCGGATGCCATCTACCGTAATTTTCTGAGCACCGTTCGCCACGTTCTGGAGATCGAAGCGGATTTTTTCATCCACAGCGGGGATCTGTTCAACAAGTATTACATCCCGAGGGAGATCCTCGATGAGCTGGTTCGCCCCTTAGACGAGCTGATCGCTGCGGGGGTAAGGGTCCTGATCATTCCGGGCAACCACGAGCGATCGGAGTTCCCCTTTGACCTCTTCCACGGACAGGAGGGTGTTTTCGTCTTTGACCGGCCCGGAAGTGTCTGCCTCAGGGTAGACGGTTATTCCGTCGGCATCGCGGGGTTTCCCTTTATCAGGGAGCATTCAAAGCGGTTGTTTTTTGAAGCCCTTCATGAGACGGAATACTGGGGCATGAAGGCGGACTTGAATATTCTGGTGACCCACCAGGCCTTCGACCAGGCCGTGGTAGGCCCCAACGGATTTATTTTCAGGGGAACAAGGAGCGACACGGTCCTGAGAGAGGCGGTCCCGCCCGATTTCGATTACATCGCCGCTGGCCACATCCATCGGTACCAGGTCCTGCCCCATCCGCTGAAACCAAGGCTCCATTTCGTCTATCCCGGTTCGATCCAGAGGATGAGCTTCGCTGAAAAGGATGAGGAGAAGGGTTTTGTGGAAGGTGAACTGCTCAATGACCGGATTGAGACACGGTTTCTGCCACTCCCAGCTTACGAGATGGAGATGGTGGAGATCCAGGCGGCCGGTCTCTCCAGTGCGGAATGCGAGAAGGCCATTCGTGACCAGTTCTGGCGCTGCCACCAGGATCTGGTGCTTCGATTCAATCTCGCGGGTGGATCAAGGCTCGGTGACTACCCTCAGGTGGATTTCGACCGGCTGAGGGAGGAGATGCCCCCGGTGCTCGAGTGCCAGTTCATGGCAAAGGCCGGGAAGCGGTGGACCATCCGATAGGCAAGAAAGGACGACCTGGGTTCAGTTTTTCATTCTTACCCCCGTCTTCCACTACTCATTCGCAGAATTCGGCGGCAGGCGGCCCGGCGCATTGATGCCGCGTCGTTCCAGCAGAGAGCCTTCCAGTCGAAACAGATCGGTCAAGGCCTTCAGATAACTGGCCAGGGCCCTGACCTCACTTACCTGGCTGAGCAGGAGGTCGCGCTGGGCCTGGGCAACCAGAAAGTTGGTCGACCTGCCCACCCTGAATTTTTCGGTCTCGACCCGCAGCTTTTCTTCGTCCAGTTTACGGGTTTCCGTGGAGGCGGCAATCTGCTGACGGGAACGATCGACTTCAATATAGGCAGTTCGGACGTCCAGCTCGACCAGTTGCTCCAGATTGCCCAGGGCCTTTTCGGCCTGCTCCCTGTTCAGAAGGGCCCGCCGATGTTTGGTCCCCGCGCTCCGGTTATGGAAAGGATACTCAAATCTCACACCGGCCAGGGCGTCATAGCTGTTACCGGTCATATGGCCGACACTGCCGCCGAAAGAGTCCGAGTATCCGGTTTTCCCCAGTGTGATAAAAAAATCCATTCTGGGGAGCAGTCCGTTTTTGGTTTTGACCAGCTCCAGGTTGTCCCGCTGAACACTCAAGCGGGCCTGATTCAGGTCCGGCCGCATTTTCAGGGCGACGGCCACATGACCGTCGACAGGATCCAGACGGATGCTTTCCAGGTCCGGTCTGGACAACAGGGCCACTTGCCGCTTGAACGGATTTGATCCCGGAGGGTTGATCAGTCGCAGAAGCTGCAGCCGCGTCCGCTCCATATTGCTGCGGGCATCGATCAGTTCCTGGCGGCGGGAAGCGATTGCTGCCTGGGCCGCTACCAGTTCGGATTCCGCCAATTTGCCGACCGTGATCATTTCCTCGGTTTCCCTTTTCTGTTGCTCGGCCAGTTGCAGGGACTCCTCCACTATCTTGATCTGTCGCATTGCCAGGGCGTAGTCCCAGTAGGCAAATTCCACCCGCCCCACAACCGTCTCGCTGAATCCCCGAAATTCGTATTGAGAAGCATACGTTTCCAGGCGCGCCTGTTGGAGATTGGCAAGGTTGACACGCACCCCGTAGCCCCGTAACAGGGCCTGGGTGACACTCAGACCGATCCGTGAGGCGGCAAAAGGATCGTTGTAAAGTGAGGAGTCCAGGCGGTCAAAATCACCCTCCACCGACACCGTCGTGCCGGTCGGAAAATATCTTTCAAGCACAATATTGGCGTTCACATCATTTTCATCCAGCGCGCTGGTTCCCGCGGAGACCGCCCTCTCGCTCTTTTCCTTCTTTCCCGTCACCTGGGCACTGACCGTCGGGTCGAACACCGCTTGTTCCTGCTGTTCGAAGGTGCCCTGGATCAAAGGATTTATGCGCTGGACACTTAACCCGCGATTGTTTTCCAGTGACATCAAAATGGCTTCTTTCACGGTCAATTGAATGGGGGAAGCAGCTGCATCGGCGGCCGTCTCGCCCCAGGCCGAGCACATGAGAAAAAAGGATGCAGCCAGGAATAACGACACGCCTGTTGCGGCGGCCAGACTATTTCTACAAAATGATTTTAACATGGACATGATGGTCCTTATTTTTTTCCTGTTTCATCGAACCGGCGATTGAAAATCGCGTAGACGGTCGGGATAAGTACCAGCGTAATCAGATTTGAGCTCAACAAACCTCCTATCAGCGCCCGGGCCATGGGGGCCTGGGCCTCTCCGCCTTCACCCAGCCCGATCGCCAGAGGGGTCATTGCCAGCATGGTCGTCAAAGACGTCATCAGAATCGGCCGCAGGCGGCGGCGCCCGGCCTCCTCGATTGCAGCGCGCAGCGGCATGTTATCCCGCCGGCGGAGCAGGTTGGTGTGGTCCACCAGGAGAATGGCGTTGTTCACCACGATGCCGCCCAACATAATACAGCCGATATAAGACTGGATATTGAAGGTGGTATGCGTTAAGAAAAGCATCAGGATTACCCCGATAGCGGCCATGGGTACGGAAAACATCACGACCAGTGGATCTCTGAGCGACTCGTACAAAGACGCCATCACCATATACACCAGCACCAGTGCGAGAAAGATCTCCATCAACAGTTCTCTAAAGGCCTTTTGCTGCTCCTCGTAGTCGCCCGCGAAAACGATCGAGAAATCCCGTGGGACGGGAATGGCGCGCAGCCGCTTTTGTATGTCGCGCAGAATCGAGCCCAGGTCGCGGCCGGTGATGTTTGCCGTAACTACAATCATCCGTTCCTGGTCCTTGCGCTCGATCAGGATCGGTCCGGACCGGGGTTCAACCCGGACTACGTTGCGCAAGATAACAGCATCGCCGTCCAGATTGGTAACAGGCAGATCCAGAATAGTACGCAGGCTTTGCTGTTCGGCGTTTTGGAGTTTTACCAGAATTTGATATTCTTTTCCACCTTCCCGGTAATTTCCCGCCACGGTTCCGGAAAGAACCGTTTTCAGGGTGTTGGCAATCTTGGAAACCGTCAGCTTCATGTCCGCCGCTTTCTGACGATCGACGATGATCATCTCTTCCGGCGTACCGATGTCGCGGCTGATTTGCGTGTCGGTGACGCCATCCACGCCTTCCACGACCTGGCTGATCCGTTTGGCCAACTCATCGGCGACCTCGAGGTCGTGGCCGCGAATTTCAACCTGGACCTTGTCGGTATCGGAGGTCCCCAGGCGCAGGATGAACAAGCCTTGACCTGCACGGGTGCGGATCTTGAGGCCCGGGATATTTCCGAGTTTTCGACGCAGAACGGACGCAATTTCCTCGCTCGAACGGGTCCGTTCGGCCTTCGGTTTAAGGGCGATTCTGATCTCACCGGCATTGGAGCCCCGGGCATGCCAGCCGGACCGGCCGATGAAACTCACCGTATTTTTGGTTTCCGGCACTTCCCTGGCGATAATGGCTTCGATGTTTTTGAACATCTTGTTTACGACCTCGATCCTGGTTCCGACGGCCATCTCCCCATTGACCCGAACCTCGCCTTCATCCGCCGTGGGCATCAGCTCGACCCCGACCAGGGGGATCAGCAGCAGGCTGCCGCCCAGCAATAGCAGGACACCAATGCAAACCGTTTTCTTATGCCCCAACGCAAAGGACAATACCCGCAAGTAAACCTTTTCGATGGCTGCGAAAAATTCGCCGGTGATGCAATAGATTCGGTACCCCAGGCCATCGTTGCCTGAGTAATTGCAGAATTTGGAGAGGGAAGTCTTGGAAGCCAGCATGGGTACGAGTGTCAGGGCCACCGCCAGCGAACAACCCAGCGAAAAAATCACCACATAGGAAAGCTGTTTGAACATGACGCCGGCCATCCCGCGCACAAATATCAGTGGCAGAAAAACCACCAGGGTCGTCAGCGTGCTGGTGATGACCGCCGCCATGACCTCCTGGGAACCGGTTACGGCGCTGTCTTCGGGGCTTTGCCCCGCTTCCCGCAAGCGGTAGATGTTTTCCAACACGACAATGGCGTTGTCGACCAGCATGCCGATCCCCAGCGCCAGTCCGCCGAGTGTCATCAGATTGAGGGTAAAGCCACCGAAGTACATCAGCGAAAAAGTGGCCACCACTGAAATCGGTATCGTCGTAGAGATAATCGCCGTGCTGGCTATATTGCGCATGAAAAGCAGCAGGACAAAAACAGCGAGTACGCCGCCGTACAAAATCGTCGTTCCCACATTGGTAATCGATCGCTTAATGTAGTCGGAGGTGTCGATGATGGCCGTCACCTCGATCTGAGGAATGTCCTGGTTGATTTTTTCAATTTCCTTAAGAACGCCTGTCGCGACTTCGACTGTATTCATGCCCGACTGCTTGTTGATGGCCAGGCGGATGCCGGGGTGGCCATTCACTCGGACAATGCGGGAGATCTTCTGCCAGGAGTCTTTGACCGTTGCGATCTCCTTCAGCTGCACCGGAACCCCGTCCAGTATTGCCACGACCGTGTTTCCCAGTTCTTCCAGGTTGTTATAAATTCCCGGCGTACGGATGGTCACATCCATTGCGCCCCTTTCGAGTGAACCGGCCGGCAGGTTGATATTCTCTTCCTGGATGCGGGTAATAATCTTGTCCAGCGGCAGACCCAGTGCTTTTAATTTATCCGAATTCAAATTGACGTGAACTTCCCGGTCCAGACCACCCCGGACATCCACGGATGCCACCCCGGGGATTCGCTCGATTCGGTATTTGACCTGATCGTCTACAATCTTGCGCAGCTGAATGGGGTCCAGGTCGCTGGCAATTCCCAGAATCAATACCGGGAAACTGGCCAGATCGAATTTGCGCAGGGTCGGCCGCTCGGCATCCTCCGGCAGGCGCTTTAGGACACGATCCAGGCGGTCCCGGATGTCGTTTGCGGCGGCATCCAGGTTCGTTCCCCAGGCAAATGTTGCGCGAACATTGCTCTGCCCTTCGACGGAAACGGAAGAAACCTGTTCTACGCCCGGAACGGCGCTGACCGCCTCTTCGATCAGGTTCGTCACCAGCTCTTCGATCTCTTCCGGGCTGGCGTTTTCATAAATAGTAGTAACGCTCAAGGTCGGGTAGGTAATGTCGGGCATCAGGTCGATGGAAAGCCTGCTCAGGGAGACGGCGCCCAGGACGATCACAATCAACGATACCATAGTGATAAAAACAGGATGGTGAACGGAAAACCGCGGCAGGTTCATGGCTTTGACTCCGGCAGGATGATGGCGGAGCCGTCTTCCAGTAGGTGATGCCCCAGGGTAATGACCAGGCCCGACAGGGGGGGGCTCAAAATCTCCGCCTGGGTTCCGTTGACAATACCGGTTTCAACCGCTACGAAACGGGCTTTTTCCTGCCGGTCGTCCACCATGAAGACGCCCTCGCGCCCTTCTCTTTTGGTCAGCGCATCCAGCGGCACGACGACCACATTTTCATGCTTGTCAAATTCGAGGAGAACCCTGACAAACATTCCCGGCTTCAACAGAACCCCGTTGTTCAGGATTTCAATCTCGATCCTGGCCTCCCGGGATTTCTCCTTCAAAAGTGGTGCCATGCGAATGATTTTGCCACTGAAAGTCCTGCCGGGAAAGGCGTCCGTCGAGACGACCGCTTTCATTCCCAACCGTATTTTAGAATAGTCTCTTTCGATGATGTGGATGACGGCAATCAGGGTGTGGATGTCCAGAATGGAAACGATGGGGGTGTTGGCGGCCAGCATCGCCCCTTCGTGTACGAAACGCTCGCCGACGACCTGGTATTCGTTTCGCTCCCGCTGCGGCACGTTGATCCGGGTATACGACAGTCGAACCTGGGCTACTTTCAGAGCGGCTTCCTGCTGAATGACCTGGGCCATGGCGACCTTCAGTTTTGCCTCCTGGGTTTTATAGTTGGAGGCAGCTGTGTCCAACTCAGATACGGAGGCAATTTTCTTGCTGCGCAGTACCACGGTTCGGTCATATTCTCTTTTGGCAATGTGCAGTTCGTTCTGACGTTCCTCCAGATTGGCCTTGGCCACCTGCAGTTCCGCCCTTGCCTGGTCCACCTGCTGGATATATTCCTCATCTCCCAGGACCGCGATGAGTTGTCCGGGTGCCAGTTTGTCGCCGATGTCACACATCAGTTTCCTAAGACGCCCGGCGATTTTAGGGGCAACCACAAACTGCGACCGGGGATACAAGGTCCCCGTGAATTCGTGAACGTCTCTGATGTCCGCTTTTTCAACGGGTTTCACCTCGACCGCAACCGCAACGGACCGGCGCTTGTTGCTGCCTTTTTGTGAAACCGTCACCCTCTGATAAATTTGCCAGCCGACCAGACTTATTCCAGCCAGAACCACCACGACGATAACTATCTTTTTCATATCCTGTAATCCATTATTGATGGAGTCGTAAAAAGTCCGTCTTTGGACTTAGACTGTTATAAAGGCTTTGAAATAGTGAAGCTACCATATATTTCATAGGCCATCAAAGTTATTTTCTGCGGATAATCCGTTGACGCGATCAACTGACATGGGGGTGCCCACACATCATCCGGCTTGGCGCGGAATGGACATTCAGGAAGTGCTCCCCTTCAGGTAAGTGAAGAGGAGCCTCCCCAGCATGGCAAGGGATTCCGGGTCGAGATAGCGTTCGGCGCATCTCTCGAAAAGGACGGAGCAGGTGGCCGAGAATTCCTCGTCACGGTCATTGAAAAGCATGAGGACGGGGACCCGAGGAAGGGCATCAAACTGCACGGACAGATCATAGGCCGCGTCGATTTCAGGCGCGAGACCGCCCTGGTCCTCGGAAGCCTTCTGCAGGTCTTCGGATTTTCCTGCGAAGAGCCCGGCGATCGCCTGCTCCACGTCGTGAGAAAAAAAGGTGGTGAGGGGGCCGGAGTCTCTGAAATCTCTATAGGAGACCCACCCCTGTCCCTCGGGATTATCTGATGGACACATCAGGAGGTATTTGCTGAGGATGACACAGATATCGAGAGGCGGCCGCTTCCATAAAGGGTCCTGGATCCCTCGGGCGGAAACCCTGTGCGGCCTGCCGTAAAGGGGGACGATGGCCGTGTCGCCGTCCACCTGCACACCAAGCATGTTTTCGAGGCCATGCAGATTCACATGGGCCAGCCGGGCCAGATAATCCTCATAGGTTTTGTCAAATACGCTTTCACCGGATTTCATTTTGACCCCTTGAAATGGACACGCCTGATATCGTTCCATAGGGAACCTGCCACTGGGTGGTCAACTTATGTCGGAAAACCCTGTAAGGAGAACATTTAGGTGAAAAAAAGTAAAGCCGGAAAATGCTTGACAAAGCCATTGAGGTTGTAACAATCTTTAAATTTGAAAAGGCCTCGAGGACCTCTCTTGGGTCCTGGACTCTAGCTTTTTGCCAAAAGCCTGTTTTCGTGTTTGTGCGAAATTCACTTGTCTTTGCTACCTTAATACTAACTCTTACCCAAATAGGAGGAAAAAGCATGAAAAAAATGACCATTTTGTTAACTGCAGCCCTTTTCATCCTTTTCGCCGGCAGCGCAATGGCTGTCACGAAAATCAAGCTTGGGCTTGTCACCAAGCCGGGATCGGCCCAAAACATTGCCGCCGAAAAATTCAAGGAGTTGATCGAAAAAAGATCCAATGGCGGTATCAATGTAGAGATCTTTCACTCCGCTTCATTGGGAAATGAAACAGAAATCCTGCAGCAGGTGCAGATGAACTCCATTCAGATGGCCGTCGTCACGGGTGGTCCTTTCGATACCTTTGATCCTATGGCCAGGGTGGTCAACTATCCTTTTCTATTCAAGAACTATTCTCAAGTGGACAGGGTTCTGGATGGACCTCTTGGTGCTGAACTTTTGAAAAGTCTGGAAAGCTCTGGTTTCAAAGGACTCTGTTTTTCGGAAAACGGCTTTCGCAACCTCACCAATAACAGAAGGGCGGTAAAAACGCCCGCTGATCTGAAGGGTCTCAAAATCAGGGTAATGGCCTCTGCAATCCACAAGGCTATCTGGCAGACCTTGGGAGCAAACCCAACACCTATGCCTTGGCCCATCTACACCGAGTTGGAGCAAGGGGTCATAGATGGCCAGGAAAACCCCCTGTGGGTCATGAAGGTCTATAAGTTCTATGAAATCCAGAAATACATGACACTGACCCGGCACGTCTATTCGTACCACATTGATGTGGCTTCTCTCAATTGGTGGAATACCCTGGATGCCGATACCCAAAAGATGATTCAAGAAGCCATGTATGAGGCCGCCGTTTTCCAGCGGAAAGATAACCGCTCAAAAAATGCTGCTCGACTGAAATTTCTCAAAGAAAAAGGTATGCAGGTGGAGGAACATCCCGACGTGGCCGCTTTCCGTGCCAAAGTCGCGGGACTGCAAAACATGGAGTTGTACAAAGATCCAAAGGTGCATGCGCTGCTTGTTAAGTTTATGGAAGCGACGAAATAGTGAGCAGGGCAAGACAAGAGAGTCGATGGTAGAAGACGTGTCCATCCTGGAAAGATTGAGCCTATCACTGAATCGCTGGATTGAATACCTGTTGTTCGGCCTTGGATTGACCATGACCCTCGTGGTTGCCACCCAGGTCTTCTTTCGCTACGTGCTGAACCAATCCCTCTTCTGGTCGGAGGAACTGGCCCGCTTTCTGCTGGTCTGGTTGTCATTCCTGGGCGCCTCGGTGGCCTATCGGAGGAAGGTCCATCCCGGCATCGATGTATTGAGTTCCAGAATGCCGGCTGTTGCCCGTAAAATATTTGCGGTCATTGTCCATGTCGTCTCCCTGGCCTTCTTCTTTGTTATGGTGTTATACGGGTATCGCTTTGCCTATTTTGTCAGGCTCCAAATATCACCGGCTCTCTATGTGCCCAAATGGGTCATTTTCAGTATTGTACCTGTAAGCGGCCTCATTTTTTTGATTCACGGCATCACCTTCTTGCTGCACGAACTGAAGAGGGAAAGCCGTGATCATTGAGGTCCTTATTCTTTCTTTGTTGATTCTGTTTGCCATTGACGCCCCCATCGCTATTGCCATCGGCGTGGCCTCCTTGCTGGGGATCGTGGTCCAGGGCAGCTTTCCACTGATGATGGTTGTGCAGAAGATGTTCGGCGGGATGGATTCCTTCCATCTGATGGCGGTCCCCCTGTTCATGTTTACCGGTGCCATAATGGAGGCAGGCGGGATCAGCAACAGAATCATAGATATTGAAAATTCCCTTGTGGGATGGCTCCCCGGCGGGTTGGCTGCAGTAACGATCGTATCGGCCATGTTTTTTGCGGGCATTTCCGGTTCAGCCGCCGCCGATGCGGCAGCCGTAGGTGCCATTCTCATCCCGGCTATGAAGAATTCGGGGTACGAGTCCGACTTTGCAGCAGCGGTTCAGGCATCGGGAGGCTCCATCGGCGTCATCATTCCACCTTCCATTCCAATGATTATCTTCGGTTTTTTGACCGGGGCCTCGATCGGGCAACTCTTTGCAGGCGGTATTTTACCGGGAACCTTGATCGGCATTTCACTCATCGTTGTTGCTACCGTTATCTCACGTCGGAAGGGTTACGCCGGCACCACTGTTTTTTCATTGAAGGAGGTGTGGCACACATTTAAGAGGGCCTTGCTTGCCCTGGGTGCACCTATTATCATTCTGGGAGGGATTCTCTTCGGGATCTTCACGGCGACGGAATCGGCTGCTGTGGCGGTCGTCTACGCATTGGTAGTGGGTATGCTGGTCTATCGGAAAATAGGAGTGAAAGACCTGTTCCCCATTTTCAGGGACGCGGCAATTATATCGGCGATTGTCATGTTTATTATTGCAACGGCATCAGTCTTCAGCTGGATTGCCGCAGTGGAGGATATTCCCGCACGCCTCGCAGGTTCATTGCTCAGCATAACGAAAGACCCGGTATATCTCCTCCTGCTCATTAATCTGGTCCTGCTCATCGCAGGTACGTTTGTGGAAACGACCGCTTCCTTGATATTGCTCGTGCCCATGATCACCGCCCTGTTGCCTTCTCTGCACATTGACATGATACAACTGGGCGTCATCGTGGTAACGAACCTGGCCATTGGAATGCTGACCCCGCCAATGGGTATCTGTCTGATTGTTTCCTGTTCCATTTCCGGAGACAGCCTGGGAGCGATCAGCCGTCGCATTGTGCCGTTTCTGATGATCTTGCTAGTCGATCTCCTGATCATCAGCTTTTATTCACCGCTTACGATGATATTGGCAAAACTGGTCGCTAAATAGTACACTGTGGTTAACTGAAAGAAAGAGGAAAACGGACATGAAAATCGCTGTTGTGGGTGCCGGTGCCATGGGCAGTCTTTTTGGTGCACTGCTGGCTGAGGCCGGGAATGACGTCTGGTTGAACGATGTGTGGGCGGAGCATGTGCATGCCATCAACAAAAACAGGCTGGAGATTGAGCGTGAGGGCAAGACGCGCAGGGTGAAAATCAACGCAACCACGGATGCGCGTGAAATCGGAGAGGCCGAACTGGTTATTGTTTTTGTAAAATCAACCCAGACCAAAGCGGCGGCCGAAATCGCCGGGACCCTGGCAGGGGTAAACGGGATGGTCCTGACCCTCCAGAACGGCATGGGGAATGCCGACATTATCGCCGAAGTCATTGAACCGGCCCGGGTGCTGGCCGGAACCACTTCCCACGGGGCGACCCTTCTTGGACCCGGATCCATACGGCACGCGGGCGGGGGCCCCACGACGATCGGTGTCTGGAGCCGGACAAAGGAAGGGTTCGAGTGCGCGGTGCGATTCGCCGACCTGTTTAATGGCGCAGGGATTGCGTGCGAAGCCGTGGAAGACGTGCGCGTTCCCGTCTGGAACAAGCTGCTCATCAATGTGGGTATCAATGCAATCACGGCCTTGACCGAGATCAAAAACGGTGAAATCCTTGATCTGGAAGTGACCAGGGACCTGAGTCGCTCAGCTGTGGAAGAGGCCATGAATGTGGCGCAAGCCCGGGGGATCAATGTTCGGGAGGACATGGTGGAGCATGTTCAGGCGGTTGCCCGCGCTACGGCTGTCAACCGGTCCTCCATGGGACAGGATGTGGACAACGGACGTCAAACGGAGATCAGTGCGATCAACGGTTTCGTCGTCCGGGAGGGTCAGGATCTGGGCCTGAAGACACCGGTCAACCGGACCCTGACCGCCTTGATCGAGACCTTGGAGAAGCACTATATGATGTAACCGTAAAAGCTGGTTTATGCCGCAAACGGCAGCCTATGAACAACGAATGGGAACCGAACCTGACAATCTTTTTCAGATGCTTTCTAAACACTCCGGAGGGGATGGAAGGTTATTTGGGGTTTAGCGGTACGCAGTAGTGAGCGCATGGGTTGAGGAGAAATAAACCCCAAATAACCTTCCATGTAGAAGTGAGTTGCCAAGTGCACTATGAGAAAGCACATGAAAAAGATTCTCAGCTTCGCTTCTTTATACGCGTTTAATAAAATGACTTCGTTGGAAGTCATCATTATTAAAACCCTGCCAACCTGAACATGAAAATGACCAAAGGAGCGTTGCGTGTCTGAAATGGGTCGTTACAATGGGCTGACCGATGTGGAAGGCCTGAAGGTCGGGCATTACACCAATGAGGCTGCCGCGTGTGGTTCGACGGTAGTTCTATGTGCCGAGGGGGCCGTGGCCGGAGTCGATGTACGGGGATCAGCACCGGGGACCCGTGAGACGGACCTTCTGGAACCCATGAACCTGGTGGAAAAGGCCCAGGCCGTGGTCCTGTCGGGAGGTTCCGTCTACGGCCTTTCCGCTGCCGACGGCGTGGTGAGATGGCTGTCGGAAAAGGGTCTGGGATTCCCCCTTGATGAGGGACACGTGGCCCCAATCGTTCCGGCTGCAGTCCTCTTCGATCTGGGCAGAGGCCCGGATTACATCCCCCCTGTGAATGCCGAATGGGGAAGGAAGGCATGTTCTCTGGCACAGGACGGGCCCGTGGAGACGGGATGCGTAGGTGTCGGCACTGCGGCCCTGGCCGGAAGCATCAAGGGTGGATTCGGGACGGCCAGTGTGGTCCTGGATTCCGGGATCACCGTGGCCGCGGCTGTCGGGGTCAATTCCCTCGGTTCCGTGATCAACCCGTCGACGGGCCGTCCCTGGGAAATCCGCCTTGAACTGGATGAAGAGTTCGGGCATCAGGGGAAGCGCTCGGTGAAACTTCCGGAACCCCAACCGGCGGCTCCGGTCCGAAACACGACCATCGGCGTCGTGGCGACGGACGCCTTCTTGACCAAGGCCCAGGCCCAAAAGGTGGCCCAGATGGCCCATGACGGTATGGGTCGCGCCATTCGCCCCGCCCACACGCTTTTTGACGGTGATGCCATCTTCTGCATGGCCACCGGAAAAAGATCCTTGCCTGAGGTCGAAGGTTTCTTTGCCGCCCCCCGGGCCGTCGCGTTCAATGAGGTGGGACATGCCGCTGCGGACTGTATGTCCCGGGCTATTATCAGGGGAGTCCTGACGGCCCGAAGCCTGGGCGGAATGACTGCCTTCTGCGATCTGGAAGACCGATGAAAAAGTTGGCTTTTAAATGAAAACCACAATAAACAGAGGAGGAGAAATGATGAAACGCTTATGGGTCTTGATGATGGTTTTTGTCCTGGTCGTGCCCCTGTCCGCCGCTTTGGCCGGGAGTCCGACAAAGGGAGGCAGTCTCATTGTGTGCCAGCCGGCTGAACCGCCCGGGTTGGATCCCACAGGCAATACGGCCGCTGCCATAGACCGGGTGGTTTTTTCCAATCTCTATGAAGGGTTGATCAAGGTAGATTCGGACGGTCATTTTGTGCCGGGATTGGCCACCAGATGGACTGTGTCGTCTGATGGTAAAACCTATACGTTCAATCTGCGCCAGGGAGTGAAGTTCCATAACGGTGAAGCCTTCAATGCAGAGGTGGCCAAATGGAACCTGGAAAGGGCCATGAACAAAGGAACGACCAATCCCCATCCTGAATATTTCAGGGGCATTACCAAAATCGGAACACCCGATACGGATACCCTGGTGCTCACCCTCAAGGATGTGGATGCCCTGTTTATTGCCCACATGGCTGAAGGCGATGCGGTGATGTTGCCCATGAACGGATACAAGGATGCCAAGAGTCATCCCGTCGGCACTGGACCTTTCCGGTTCGTGAAATGGGTTCGCGGTGACCGGGTGGAGATGGTCCGCTTTGACGGGTACTGGAACCCGGCCCTTCCTTACCTGGACAAGGTGACTTTCAAATTCATCGGCGACGCCAGCGCCCAGATCGCGGCCTTGAAGGCCGGCGATCTCGATGTCATCGGGTACATTGCGGCACCTGAATCAGCCATGGAAATGGCGAAAGACAAACGATTCAAGGTCTTTGCGGGCACGACCACCGGGGAAGTGATCATGTCCACCAACAACAAGGCCAAGCCCTTTGACAACAAGCTGGTGCGCCAGGCCATGGCCTATGCCATTGACCGCCAGACGGTGATCGACCTGGTGATGTTCGGCTATGGCACCCCGATCGGCTCCCACTGGTCCCCCTCGACCCCCTATTACGTGGACCTGACAGGCAGATTCCCTTACAACCCGGCAAAGGCCAAGGCCCTGCTGGCCAAGGCAGGCTATCCCAACGGGTTCGAAGCGACCATCAAACTCCCCGCGATCTATTCCTACTCCAAAAGGGCAGGGGAAGTGATTGCGGACATGCTTTCCAAGGTGGGGATCAAGCTGAAGATCGAGATTGTGGAGTGGGGGCAGTGGATTGACCGGATATACAAGAAGAAGGAGTATCAGCTGACGATGATCGGACATGTGGAGGCCTGGGACATAGGGATCTATGCCAACCCGAATTATTACTTCCAGTACGACTCCCAGGAATTTCGTGATGCCTATGCAAAGGCCTTGAAGGCGCCGAACGAGGCCGAGAAGGCGAAGTGGTTCGGACGCTGCCAGGAAATCATCGCGGATGATGCGGTCAATGGTTACCTGTTCTGCGCCCCCAGCCTGCCGGTCATGAAGGCCGGTGTGATGGGCTGGTGGAAAAACTATCCCACCATTGCCCTGGATTGCACCCAGGTTTGGTGGAAGAAGTGATCTGCACCTCATGGGGCGGCGGGTCGTTTCCCGCCGCCCAACCTTTAGGTCTTCTCCCATGATTCGCTATTTCATAAAGAAGCTTGTGACGCTTCTCATACTGCTGTTCCTCGTTTCAATCACGGTTTACTCCGTCCTCTTTGTTCTGCCCGGCGACCCTGCACAGATTATGCTGGGGATCAATGCCACGCCTGAGACACTGGCAAACCTGAGAGCGGAGCTGGGCCTGGACCAGTCGTTCTGGGCCCAGTACGGCGAATGGATCGGCAATATCATCACAGGTAAGGGCAGCCGGTCCATCAACTATGACATACCGGTCTATGATCTTATCCTTTCCCGCCTGGCCGTCACAGGCCCCCTGGCACTGCTGGCCATGCTGTTCGGCGTTGTGATTTCATTTCCTTTGGGTATCTACGCGGCCCGCAATCAGAACCGGCCCGGAGATGTGACCGTGATGTTTTTTACCCAGCTCGGCCTGGCCACCCCGGAATTCTGGCTGGGAATCCTGCTGATTCTGCTCTTTTCCGTGCATTGGGGGGTGTTTTCCGCAGGGGGTTTCCCCGGCTGGTCGGCGGATTTCTGGGGGTCCATGAAGGCTCTGCTCTTGCCCGCCTTCGCCCTTGGGGTGATTCGCGCTTCGATTTTGACCCGTTTGACACGCTCTTCCATGCTGGAGATCCTGAGGGAGGACTATGTGCGGACCGCACGGGCCAAGGGCCTCAAAGAGCGAACCGTCATCTATGTGCACGCCCTGCGAAACGCGCTTATCCCGGTCCTGACCATTCTGGGCCTTCAGTTGGGGCAGCTTCTTGCCGGGGCCATCATCATCGAGAACGTCTACTACCTGCCCGGCCTGGGGAGGCTGGTCTTCCAGGCCATCGGACAGCGGGATCTCCCCGTGGTGAGGGAAATTGTGCTGTTCATGGCTGCGGCGGTGGTCCTGGTCAATTTCATCGTGGACATGACCTACGCCTCCCTGGACCCGAGGATAAGGCTGGGGTGATGAAGGATCCTGAGAGAGCAATATGAAACGCTTTTTCGGCAATCTAAACTTCACGGCCGGATTTCTGCTTTCGATCCTGGTGGTGGTGATGGCGCTCAGCAGTGTCATCTGGACGCCTTATCCGGCAGATGTCATGTCTCCCCATGACAGGCTTCAACCTCCTTCCCTCAGCCACTTCTTCGGAACGGATCAGTATGGGCGGGATATCCTTTCCCGTGTCATGGAAGGAGCAGTCAACTCCATCGTCGTTGGACTTGTAACCGTGGCCATGGGGATGAGCGTCGGGGTGCTCCTGGGTCTGGCTTCGGCTTACTACGGAAAGCTGATGGATGAGTGCATCATGCGCTTATCCGACCTCATGTTCGGTTTTCCTGCCGTGTTGACGGCCATCCTGATCACTTCGATCCTCGGGCCTTCGATGATCAACGCCATGCTGGCCATCGGTATTTTTTACATCCCGGTCTTTGCTCGGTTGACCCGCGCGGTGGCCATGACCGTCTGGGAGCGGGAATTTATCTCGGCTGCAAGGGCGAGCGGCATAAGCGAATGGGCCATAACCCGGCGTCATGTGCTACCCAATATCCTTTCTCCCCTGCTGATCCAGGGAACGATTCAATTTGCCGTGGCCATTCTGGCGGAGGCCGGTCTGAGTTACCTGGGGCTGGGAACCCAGCCCCCCCATGCCTCCTGGGGAAGGATGCTCAACGAAGCGCAGACCTTTATGGGCATAGCGCCCTGGATGGCCATATTTCCGGGTGTCGCCATTGCCTGGGCGGTGCTGGGTTTCAACCTTCTGGGGGACGGCCTTCGAGATACCCTGGACCCCAAGATGGTGAGGGCGCGGTGATGGCTCCTGCTGGCTATGGAGGAAAGCCCTCGCTTTCAGGCGAAGATTTGACTTAGATTTTTGTTAAGGATTCAAGGATCCGAGGGTTCAAGGGTTCAAGTGAAAGCCGGGGCCTACCCGATACCTCCCCTTGGCCCCTCACGCCTCTAAAGAGGGTAATCCACAAAAAAAGGATCAAACTAATGGGTTTTGAAGAAGATATTCGCAAGGTGCTGGACGAAATCGATCCTGAAGAACTGATCGAGCTCACCGCTTCCCTTGTCCGGATAAATACGGTCTGGGATCCGGATGGAGGTACCAGTGAACAGCCTGCAGCGGAAATGGTGGCCGGATGGGCGGAGGAACAGGGCTTTCAGGTGGAAATGGATCAGGTGGCCCCGGGAAGACCCAACACGATCATCACCTGGGAGGGAGGTCCCGGACCCCGGACCCTCCTGTTCGAGGGACACACCGACGTAGTCACCCCCGGAGATCCGGCCGCCTGGACCCATGATCCCTTTGGGGCGGAGATTGTCGGAAACCGCATGTACGGCAGGGGAACCAATGACACCAAGGGCAATCTCGCCGCCATGCTGACAGCCATGGCGGCCCTGAAGCGCTCGGGCGTTCCGTTGGCAGGGCGCATGATCGGCGGTGTCCTGTGTGATGAGGAGGATGCCATGGTCGGCGTGCTGGATTTCATCGAACGGGGCCGCGCGGACCGGATAACGGGAGCCGTCATCTGTGAACCCCAGGACGGGTTGATCTGCACGTCTCAGAAGGGGGCTATTCGCGCCCGTTACGCCGTAAGGGCCCGCATGAGCCATGGGGCCATGCCCCTTTCCGGTCTGAATGGTGCCCCCGCCTTGAGCCGGTTGATCGACGGCCTTCACAAAATGGAATGGGAAGCGGTGAAGGCCCTTGGCCGGGATGACCACCTTGGGTGGCCCAGCATGACACCCACCGTGATCCAGGCCCCTTCGGTTGGGGCGCCTCAGCTCAATGTGATGCCCGGAGAGGCCGTGTTAATGGTGGATGTGCGGACCATCCCCGGACAGTCCCACGACGGGATCCGGGAAGGCTTAAAAGGCCTGGCCCGGCAGGTGGAGGAGGAAGTTCGGGGGCATTATGAGGCTTATGACCGCGAACTCGTGGTCCGGCGGCGTCACGACCTGAAGGTGGAGGTGAATTTTATTACCGACCGTCCCTGCACGCGGACGGATGAAGAGGACCCCGTAGTCCTCGCGGCGGACTGGGCCACCAGGCGAGTCAGCGGGAAGGAACCCGTTCACGCCGGCGTCCCGGGTGCCACTGATGGCACGTTCCTGTGGCAGCACAAGGATATTCCCATTGTGACCATGGGGGCCGGCGTGCGAGACGTGGCCCATCAGGCGGATGAGTGGGTGGATCTGGACCAGCTCATTGAGACGGCTCGGATCTACGCCCTTTCCGCCCTGCACTATCTCCAGCCCGGGGCCTCCGATGCGTGACAAACTGCTCGCAGTGGACAACCTGTCCGTCGATTTCCACACCCCAGAGGGCGTGGCGCGGGCGGTTGAGCGGGTCAGTTTTGATCTGGACCCGGGGGAAACCCTCGGTCTGGTAGGGGAGTCCGGATGCGGCAAGAGCGTGACATCTCTCAGTATCCTGGGCCTGATTTCTTCACCGCCGGGCCGTGTTCAGGCCGACGGTATTGTCTTCCAGGGTCGAAACCTGCTTGATCTGGACGCGGAGGGAATTCGAAGGATCCGGGGAAGCGAGATCGCCATGATTTTTCAAGAACCCATGACTTCCCTGAACCCGGTACTGACGGTGGGTCGCCAGGTGGCGGAGCCGTTGATGGTTCACAGGGGACTGTCTGAAAAGGCGGCATACCGGGAGGCGGTTGAAGGGCTCGAACGGGTCAAGATCCCGGCTGCACGCGAAAGGCTCAATGACTATCCCCACCAGCTATCCGGGGGCATGCGTCA
>CAYOIU010000018.1:22665-24385 GCA_964404085.1 uncultured Desulfobacteraceae bacterium
TCCCAGACTGCTCATCGCCGATGAGCCGACCACGGCCCTGGATGTAACCATTCAGGCCCAGATCCTTTCCTTGATGATAGACCTCAAAGAGAGCCTGGACATGGCCCTATTGCTGATCACCCACGACCTGGGCGTCGTGGCCCAGATGGCCGGACGCGTGGTGGTGATGTATGCAGGACAGGTGGTGGAGGAGGCCGGCGTGGAGGACCTTTTCGACCACCCCTTCCATCCCTACACCCATGGCCTGCTGCTTTGCATGCCACAGCTGGGGGGGCGGTTTAAAGGCTCCGGCGGTGCTTTGAGCGAGATCCCCGGGATGGTTCCTTCCCTGCTCGAGGTTATTCCGGGGTGCAAATTTGCTGAACGCTGCACCCATGCCTTTTCCCTGTGCCGTGAAAAACGCCCCGATCTCTTTAATATTCGAGACGGCCAGAAAGCCCGTTGCTGGCTGCACCATTGCCCGGAAAAGAGAAAACACGATGCCTGAATCACCATTGCTGACCGTTCGAGATCTTGTCAAGCACTTTCCCCTGGGTGGGGGATTGCTTTCAAGGACGCGGGGCCTGGTCAAGGCGGTTGACGGGGTTTCCATCACCGTGAACAGGGGTGAAACCTTCGGCCTGGTGGGGGAATCGGGTTGCGGCAAGACCACCTTGGGCTGGCTTCTCCTGAAGTTGATCGAGCCCATGGATGGGCGCATGGAATTTGACGGGCAGGACTTTACCCGATTCAATCGAAAGGAGATGCGTCTCCTCCGGAATCGCATGCAGATCATTTTCCAGGACCCCTATTCCAGCCTGGACCCGCGCATGAAAGTGGATGCGATCGTGACCGAGCCCCTTCGGGCGATACAGCGGGTATCCCGGACCCAAAGGAAGGAGATGGCCGCCGAACTGCTCCAGCGGGTCGGTCTCCGAAAGGGCGATATTGATAAATATCCCCATGAATTCTCAGGGGGACAACGCCAGCGGATTGGTATTGCCAGGGCCCTCTGTGTTCGACCGGAGCTGATCGTGGCCGATGAACCGGTGAGTGCCCTAGATGTGTCCATTCAGGCCCAGGTGATCAATCTCCTGGGGGACCTCAAGCGGGACTTCAACCTCTCCTACGTGTTCATTTCGCACGACCTGAGCGTGGTGGAACTCATCTGTGACCGTATCGCCATCATGTACCTGGGGACCATCGTGGAGGAGGCCCGGGCCATAGATTTCAGCCGGGCTCCGCGTCATCCCTACACCAAGGGGCTGCTGGCGGCCGTTCCCGTACCTGATCCTCACCGAAGGGTCAGGCCGTTTGCAATGGAAGGGGATGTCCCCAGTCCCATCGATCCGCCGTCGGGATGCGCGTACCATCCACGATGCCCCTACGCCTTCGGGCAGTGCCGGGATGATGACCGCCCCGCACTGGTGGAGGTGAACACCGGACATCGGGTGGCCTGCTGGCTGAACGAGGGGCGGGGGTTGGAAGAGAAGATGCATTAAGAGCTCCGGCGGATGGGACGACTTCGTTGGAGTCCGGTTTATGTCTCAAGCCGCCCCCTCGGAGGACCGAAGAGGAGCTGAACCTGACACTCTTTTTCAGACCCTTTCTAAACACTTCGGAGGAGATGTACGGCTATTTGGGGTTCAAAGTTACTGAACAAGAGCACGTAGGGTTTAGGATGTATGAACCCCAAATAGTCGTCCATGTAGAAGTGAGTTGCCAAGTGCACTATGAGAAA
>CAYOIU010000019.1:0-24066 GCA_964404085.1 uncultured Desulfobacteraceae bacterium
AGCCAAATGACTCTGACCCCGCCCAGAGGGCGGGGTTTTAAACGACTAAATAAACCTGTATCGTGCAAGATCGAAAAGGGTGGGGGCTCTTTGCGTATGGTGCGAACCGCGGATCAAGAATTCGGCAATTCCTTGAGGCGCTTGATATACTCCTTCAGCGGCTGTCCGTCCGGGGCCTTGGCGGCCGGGTTCCTACGGACAAGTTCCTCCCACACACGGAGTGCACCCTCCTGGTCGCTCAAATCGTGCAGCAGGACAATACCCGTATTAAAACGGGCGATTTCGTGGTCAGGATCAATCCTGACCGCTGCCTGGAATGCCTTGATCGCCTCACGGGGTTTTCCGGCTCTCCGGTACATCACGCCGAGGTCCGTCTGTACGTCTGCATTGTTCGGCTTCAGGGCAAGGGATTTGTTGTAGGCTTGAATGGCTTTCTGGTAATTGTTGGTATCAAAATAGAGGTTTCCCAAGCGGAGCCAGGCATCAGCATTATCCGGGTTTTTAGCCACTTCTTTCTCTAGGGCGAGCATTTCCCTGGCCTCATCCTCCGTGGCGGTTTTCGGCTGGGCTTCTCCTTGGCGGGCTTGCTGGGGTATCGATCCGGGAACCTGAATACCGGAACCGGATTTGTAGGCACTGTAGACCACCCCGCCGAAGAATCCCACGGCCAGACAGATAAATGATATGAGAAGCATGGTGCTCTTCCTGACATATTCATTCTGTGTATCCTGCTGCTGTTTGGTCATCTTTTACCCCTATTGATAGTTCTCGCCCTGACGCTTAAGGGGTTGAGAATATGAGAAATCTGAATAATCGTCAAGGCAAAACACGGGTGACCCGCAAAGCCCACGCCCGTGCTTTGAAGACAAAAAGGAGGGGTTGGCAAACCGACCCCTCCCTCACTCCAATCAATAGTATTAATCTAATGTATTTCTATGTTTTTCCCCTTGGATTCCTCCTTGTGGGGCAAGACCACCTTGAGCAAGCCGTCTTTGTAAGTCGCATCAATGTGTTCCGTGTCCACCTCGGAAGGCAATCTAAAACTTCTGCAGAAAGACCCTGTCCTTGTTTCCTTTAGAAAGTATTCCTCACCCTTTTCTTCCCGGTGATCCTCTTTCTTTCCTTTCACAGTCACATAGCCGTTTTCTACTGCAACGGTTATGTCTTCCTTTCTAAGCCCTGGAACTTCTGCTGTAAGACGATAGGCACCATCTTTTTCGGTTAGATCAATACTCGGCGTCCATTCCTCACCCACATCTCTCTGCCATTCAGGCCAGAGCCGATCAAAGAATATGTCGCCGAAGCTTTCCCTTCCAAAAGGTGTCATCCAAGAGGGCCGTCTTGTTCTCGTAATTGCCATGGTCATAATGATACCCCCTTTCGACATTGGTATAGGACCTTTGGAGTCCCTATTTCATACCTTTTTACTATGAAATTAACCATCCTCCTCCTTTTTTCAACCTGTGTGGTGATTTTTTAGTGGGGCCTCTTTGAAGCGGGCAGGAACATGGACGTCAGGGTCTTCAACTCACGGGACCCAAAGACACGGGCCGTCAACAGATAGATGCCGGCACCCAGCAGGACGAGCCCTGTCAGGCTCGTGATATTGTGCCAGAGGCCTAATTGGGGAGCAAAGGTCAGCCACCATTCCTCCACGAAGAACAGGACTCCCGCCATGATGACCGAGGCCAAAACACCCCTTGCAGCCGATGCCACCACCGGTCTGAGGCCAAGGGCCGGAAGCCGCTTGAAGAGGAGAAAGGCGAGGAGACCGAACTGGACGCTTGAGGCAATCGAGAGGGCCAGGGCCAGACCACCGTGCCGCAAGGGGCCCATCAGGGCCAAGCTCGCTCCAACATTGACCACCAGTGCCACGATGGCCACCTTCACGGGTGTCTTCGTATCCTGAAGCGCATAAAAGGCGGAAACCAGGATCCTGATACCGGAAAAGGCCCAGAGTCCCAGCGTGTAGTAGAAAAGGGCCTGGCGGGTCATCACCGTGGCCTGATGTGTGAAGGCGCCCCTTTGAAAAAGGACGTAGACGATGGGCTTTCCAAGGACAATGAGCCCTGCCATGGCGGGCAGTGTGATGAAAAAGACCAGGCGCAGGGCATGGGTGAGCGTCTCGTTGAACTCATGAAGGTCCTTCCGGGCTGCATGACCTGATAGGGAAGGAAGGGCCGCCGTGCTGATGGCAATGGCAAACACGCCAAGTGGAAACTGGACCACTCGGTCGGCGTAGTAGAGCCAGGATACGCTCCCCTCGGGCAGAAAGGTAGCGAGAAGGGTCCCCATAAACTGGTTGAACTGGTACACGGCAGACCCGAAGACTGCCGGGAGCATGAGTCTCCCGATTCGCCTAACAGCAGGGTGACCGGGAAGCCACCGGGGCGTCAATCTCAACCCCGACTTCATGACAGCAGGGATCTGGAGTGCAACCTGCAGCACCCCGCCCATAAAAACCCCAATGGCGACACCCACAATGGGTTCCTTCAGGTGGGGAGAGATAAGAAAGGCCCCGCCGATGATGCCCACGTTCAGAAAGATCGGTGCGGCCGCAGGCGCAGCAAAGTGTTTCAGGGAATTCAACACGCCCATGAAAAAAGCGACCAGACTGATAAAGAAGATATAGGGAAAGGTGATCCGTGTAAGCCAGACCGTGAGGTCGTATTTGACACCCGCGCCCCCGAATCCGAAGGCCTGAATTCTCACGATCCACGGGGCGAGAAAAATGCCGAGCAGGGTCACGATGACGAGCGCAAGGGAGAGGAGAGTCAGGACGACCCGTGCCATTTCAAAGGCGTCTTTTTTTCCTTTGCGGGTCAGGTATTCCGTGAAAACGGGGATAAAGGCGATGGTCAGAGACCCCTCGGCAAAGAGACGCCTGAGCAGATTGGGTATCCTGAACGCCACAAAAAAGGCGTCCGCTGCCGTTCCCGATCCAAAAAGCCCGGCCACCACCATGTCACGGATCAGCCCCAGGATACGGCTGAGAAAGGTAAAAAAGCCGACAACGCCCGCGGCCCTGGCCACTTTGGTCCCTTCAGATGGATTCATTGGGCTATCCAAACAAATTTCTTGACAGATTCTTGAAAAGTTGCTTAATTATTTTTTTAAACAATTTTCGGAGGTTCAGCGTTGGCAAACCATAAATCGGCCCTCAAGAGGGCCAAACAGAGCGAAATAAGAAGACTCAGAAACAAGTGCTACAAAACAAGAGTCAAAAACGTTTTCAAGAGTGTCGAGGGTGCTGTGGCCCAGAATTCCCCGGAAGAGGCCAAAGCCGGTTTCACGGATGCGGTCTCTCTCATTCAGAAAACCGCTTTCAAGGGTATTTTTCACAAGAACAAAGCGGCCCGAAAGGTCTCCCGCCTTGCCCGCAAGATTAATCAGCTTGGAATCTCATAATATGCCTCTAAAGGCATAAGGTGATCACCAGATTTTCAAGGACACTCCGCTCGGCTGCCCCTTTTTTCAACAGGCCATCCGCCCTGTAAAGGTGCGCCAGGGCAGCCTCGAGTTCTTCAAAATGCCACCGGCCTGCCTGGTCGCTCAGTTTCTTGCCCAGGAAACCGGGAAGGCCGACTTTCTTGGGCACATCCCGGACCGTTCCCCCTTCTTCGAAGACCTTTTTTGTCAGGCTGATCAGCTTGATCTGCCTGTTGATCATCCCGAGAACTCTTAGTGGGCCACCCCTGTCTTCCTCTTCCAGGAAACGTTTCAGCACGACGAGGGCCTTTTCAACGTGTTTGAAGGACAATTCGTCCATCAATTCGAACACCGTGTAGACCCGACTGAAAATGGCCGAGTCCTTCACTTCCTTTATGCCCACGGACCCCTTTCCATGGCGCAGGGAAAGCTTTTCCAGTTCCGTGTAAAGGTCTTGAAGCCGGTTGCCAACCATCTGCAAGAGGAATGCGCAAGCCTCCCCGTCTATTTCCAGGCCCAGTTCCTTTCCGACCCGTTTCAGCCAGGGGATAATCTGTCTGTCGTTCAGTCTGTTGAAAGCCACACTCCAGCCCATTGTCCTCAGCTTCTTGTAAAACTTTCTCTTGAAGTCCGTCTTTCCGGAGACAAAAATGAGACAGGTGGTGGGTGAAGGTTGATCAAGGTAGGGGAGGAAAGATTCGAGGACCGCAGGGGAAAACCCTTCGGTTCTTCGAACGATGATCAGCCGGCCCGTTGACATGAACGGCAGTGATCTTGCAGAATCCATTATCCCGGAACTCTCCGTATCGTCTCCGTAGAATATCTGCACGTTCAGATCCCGGGCGGCTTCCGGCACACAGGTTTCGCGAAATCTTGAAAGCAGTCTTTCGAGCATGAATTGGTTGGGACCGTGGAAAAGGTAAACGGGAAGGAGGTTTCCCTTTTTCAACTGATGCAGGACGGCATCAGGCTGGAGATCCCCTGCCATCAGAATCTTTCCATGGTCTTGGCAAAAAGTCGCCTGGCCACATCCCTTGCAATACTTCTGATGGCCAGTTGGCGATTGTATCTCGTCTTTAGGGGGTCTTCACTCACAGCAAAATCCACTTGTCCCCTGATACCCTTCTCCTGCCAGACTAGGCCCCCTGACTTCCTGTCTATAAGACGGGCATCCACCCTGAGCCACATACGCCGCTTGTTCGTAACCTCATAGTTTATCGTACGGTCCTGAATGGTGTTCCGGGTGATATCATAAGCGATGGCCCTGGTGTTGATCCGGCTGATACTTGCCAAAAGAATCGCATCGGCTTTGTCCCTGGATACCAGTTCAAGACTGGAATGGGAAATGAACTCCTCACGAATGATTTTCGTGAATTCTCCTTCAAATCCCAGAGTGGAGGCAGGGCTCTTTACAAGGGGAATGGCGAGGCTCCGAATCTCCAGCCCAACGGGTTTTCCGCTCTGTCGAAGATGGTAGCCGCAGCCCGCCAGCAGCAAAACGAAAAAAACAGGCAAAAGCACCCCAACGAGGCCTTCGCACAGGTGGCCATACTGCCCTTTGAGCTCCTTCTTTTGGATTACGGGAACGCTTTTCAATCTGGAAGACACGGTTTCTCCCTCTGTTAGACGACCACATTCACCAGTTTGTTTTTGACGACGATGACCCGTTTGACAGGTTTTTCATCAATAAACCGCTGAACCCGCGCATCGGCCAGGGCCATTTTTTCCAGTTCAGGACCCTCCAGGGCGACAGGGACTTCCATCCTGCTCCTTACCTTCCCATTCACTTGCAGGACTACCAGCCGGCTCTCAACCTTCAGTGCCTCTTCTATGAAATCCGGCCATGGAGTCTTCAGCACGCTCTCGTGGTGACCCAGGCGTTGCCACAACTCTTCGGTTATGTGGGGAACAACCGGGGAAAGGAGCACAACCACTGTTTCGATCGCCTCCTTCACCACCGACCAGGCGAGCCCATCCATGTCCTTCCAGCGGGCGGTCAGAAATTGGTAGACTTCATTGACCAGTTCCATGACCGCGGAAATGGCTGTGTTGAAATGAAAACGATCTTCTATGTCGCGGGTCACTTTTCTGATGGTCCGGTGTGTCTTCCTGTGAATGACCCTCAGATCCTCTGCCATTTCATCTCCCTCCTGGAGGTCTCCGGCCGCCTGGATCTCTTCCAGGTGATCCACGATGAGGCGCCAGACCCGATTCAAAAACCGGTAAGCCCCTTCCACGCCCTGATCACTCCACTCCAGATCTTTTTCAGGCGGTGAAGCAAAAAGGCAGAACATACGCACGGTATCCGCCCCGTACCCGTCAATCAAGGTCTGGGGATCTACTACGTTTTTCTTGGATTTCGACATCTTCACCGTTTTACCCGTGATGATCTGGGCGTCACACCGTTTGCATCGCCCCTCTCGGACTTCGTAAGGGTAAAGAAACCCGTGTTCCGGGCATTCCTGGGTTTCCTTGCAGACCATCCCCTGGGTCAACAGGTTTGAAAAGGGTTCCGCAATTTTCAAATAGCCCATGTCCCTGAGGACGCGCGTGTAAAACCGGGAGTATAGAAGATGCAGGATGGCGTGCTCGATCCCACCTATGTATTGATCCACCGGCATCCAGTAATCCACGCGTTTCCCATCCAGCGGTCCTTCCGAGTAGTCCGGACAGGCGTACCTGTCAAAATACCAGGAAGACTCGACAAAGGTGTCCATGGTGTCCGTTTCTCTTCTTGCCTCGCCGCCGCACTTTGGGCATTCGGTACGGTAAAAGGAGGCTTCGAACGGCAGGGGAGACCCGCCGTTCGGGCGCATGTCCAGATCCAGGGGCAGGATCACAGGGAGGTCCTCTTCAGGTACGGGGACGGTACCGCACGCGTCACAATAGACGATCGGTATAGGTGCCCCCCAGTAGCGCTGCCTGGATATCCCCCAGTCCCTGAGCCTATAATTGACGGTCTTGTGGCCCATTCCCTTGGATTCCAGAAATTCGGCGATCCAATCGAGGGCATCGAGGTTCCGCCGCCCGTCAAAAGGGCCGCTGTTCACCAGGACCCCTTCTTCCGTATAGGCCTCGGACATGTCTGCTTCCCTCAGATCCTGATCCACGGGCTTGATCACTACTCTCAGCGGAAGATTGTATTTCCTGGCAAACTCGAAATCACGCTGATCGTGCGTCGGGACAGCCATGATGGCACCCGTTCCATATTCAGCAAGGACAAAGTTGGCTACATAAATGGGTATCTCCTCCCCGGTCACCGGATTCAGGCAATAGCGTCCGGCAAAAATGCCCTCTTTGGCCATGAAGTCCGCCGTGCGCATATAGCTGTCCATTTTGAGGGTCTTATCTATGAAGGCCAGGACATCCGCTTCCTGGGGGAGACCTTTCACCATTTCCTTCACCATGGGATGTTCGGGCGCGAAGCAGAGAAAAGTGGCCCCATAGAGGGTGTCCTGACGGGTCGTGAAGACCTCGATGACCTCATCCGAGCCCACCAGCGGGAACCGGATGATGGCTCCGAAACTCTTGCCGATCCAGTTTCGCTGCATGGTCAGCACCCTCTCGGGCCATCCGGGAAGCCTGTCGCAATAGTCCAGAATTTCCTCGGCGTAGTCTGTAATTTTCAGAAACCAGCTGTCCATTTCCTTGATGCTGACCTCCTGGTCCGTGTGGCGCCAGCAGCAGCCGTTTTCCACCTGTTCATTGGCCAGGACGCTCTGGCACCTCTCGCACCAGTTGACATGGGTCCGCTTCTTGTAGGCCAGTCCTTCTTCGTACATCCGCAGAAAAACCAGTTGCTCCCACCTGTAGTAATCCGGGTCGCATGTGGCCAGCTCCCGGTCCCAGTCATAACTGAATCCCATCCTTCTGAGCTGGACCTTCATGGCCTCTATGTTTTCGTGAGTCCACTTCGCAGGATGGGTGTTGTTCTCAATGGCTGCATTTTCGGCCGGCATCCCAAAGGCGTCCCATCCCATGGGGTGAAGCACATTCCTGCCCTGCATCTTCTTGTACCTGGCCACCACATCACCGATGGTATAGTTGCGCACATGACCCATGTGGATCTTTCCGGAGGGATAGGGGAACATTTCCAGGAGGTAGTATTTTTCTTTGCCCGGGTCTTCAGATACCTTGAAGGCCGCATCGTCTTCCCAGTACTGCTGCCATTTCATTTCCAATTGCTGAGGCTGGTATTTCATGTTCGATCAATCCTTCTCATTCAAATTTCGCTCCTCTCCTATGACAACGATGGAGCAGCTGTGACGGGAGCCGAATTCTTTTCTCAAAGATTCGGCGGTTTCTTCCAGATCGATGGATGACCCGTGGGTCATCGAAAAGACAATCTTGAGAAAAAAATCCTGAGCGTTGTCACCCTGTCTTTCCAGATAGGCGTTCAGGAGTATTTCACACGAGTCCCTGAAGAGAGCATTCGATTCTTCCCCGGGTTCTCCCGGAGAAGGAATCCACACGCCCAAATCATGACATCTGAGCAGGGCCAGGGAATTCCCAAGTTCCGCCACGTGGCTAACAAAGGACTCGGGTGAACAATTCGCCCGGGGCCCAAGCCCTCTCAGCATGATCTTATCCGATCTGATCTTCTTTTCGGATGCGAGAAGGAGGGTGCTCCCTTCAGAACCCATCCAGAATCCGGACTCGCTGAGAAAGCTCAGATAGCCCCCGGTTCTGGTATCGAGTGCGTATACAGGTCCCTGTGATTCGAATGATTCCTCAAAGACCAGAGCCGCGACAACCTCGCACCACAGTTCCTCCAGGGGAACATGCACAAACCGCAAATCCAGTTTCATCGCTGCATCACCACGGGCATTGCAGTGCACGCGGAAAAAATGCATTGATGGTCAAGACAAACATGCTTTTTCATAAAAAAGTGTCCACACGTCCTGGCGCAGCGGTTGTCTGTTTCAAGCCTTTATAGATGTTGTCCAAGAGACCATTGATAAAGCCCGCTGAATCGGTGTTGCCGAATTGTTTTCCAAGCTCAACTGCCTCGTCAATGGATACTTTGGGGGGGATGTCATCACAAAACAGGATTTCAAAGACAGCTGCACGCAGAATGGATCGATCGATTCGCGAGATCCTTTCGAGGCGCCAGTTCCTGGAGCTTCGCCTGATCAACTGATCGATTTCAGCCCTCTGCTCACAAACCCCCAGGACAAGCTCCCGGGCAAAAGGGACGGACGTCTTTCTTCCGGGAAAGTTCTCACTGACCAGATCGAAGACGATTCCGGCATCATCCCGGCCGAATTCCATGGAAAAAAGGACCTGTAGGGCTAGTTCCCGCGCTTTTCTACGACTACCCATACCTTGCTTCTGAGCCCAATGTACCCGACTCAATTCCTTGCCAACGCCCGCCTTCGTCCCCCTCCCATCAACGGGAGGATAAGACCACCGGATCAGTTTAGATCTTTTAACAGGTTGGCCATTTCGATGGCGGCTACGGCCGCATCCCACCCCTTATTGCCGGCCTTGGATCCGGCACGCTCAATGGCCTGTTCCAGGTTGTCCGTGGTCAGCACACCAAATGTGACAGGGATCTTACTTTCCAGGGCCACCATGGCGATCCCTTTGGAAACCTCTGCCGCTACGTAATCAAAATGAGGGGTTGCCCCTCTGATCACGGCACCCAGACAGATGACCGCATCATAACCTTCGCTTTCAGTGAGTTTCCTGGCGACAAGCGGTATCTCGAATGCGCCCGGAACCTTCAACAATGTTATCTTGTCTTCGTCGGCCCCGTGCCGGACAAGGGCGTCCACAGCCCCATCCATGAGTCTGGAACAGATGAAATCGTTGAAACGGCTAACGATAACGGCAAAGCGAAGACCTTCAGCAGACAATTTACCTTCAAGCATTTTGGGCATGAAATCTCCCTCCTCTCAGGTTGTAGAATTCTTTGATATGTGCTTGATGACTTCTAACGAAGTCGATTTATTCTACGTGTCTAAGGAAGCGGATCTGAGAATCTTTTTCATGTGCTTTCTCAAAGTGCACTTGGCAATTCACTTCTACATGGACGGCTATTTGGGGTTTACACCTCCTAAACTTTACGCGCTTCTGTTACGTACCGCTAAACCCCAAATAGCCGTCCATCTCCTACGGAGTGTTTAGAAAGCATCTGAAAAAGATTGTCAGATTCGGTTCCACTTCGTTCCTCATAGGCTGCTGCTTGCGGCATAAACCAGCTTTCTACGAAGTCATTATTTTTCCGGGAGAACGTTCATGAGATGCCCCAGCTTCTGGCACTTGGTCAGCAGGTATCTCTTGTTCTCATCCCTGGGTTCTATTTCGATGGGGACACGACCGGTCACCTCCAGCCCGTACCCCTCGAGCCCGATAATTTTCTTCGGGTTGTTGGTCATCAGACGCATTTTCCTGACCCCCAGAGTCGCCAGAATTTGTGCACCTACACCATAATTTCGCAAATCAGGAGCAAAACCCAGCTCCTCATTGGCCTCCACGGTATCCAGGCCCTGGTCTTGCAAAGCATAGGCCTTGAGCTTGTTCGCAAGGCCGATTCCCCTTCCTTCCTGCATAAGATAGAGGATGATCCCCAGACCTTCTTCCTGTACCATTTCCATGGCCCTGTTGAGCTGCTCACCGCAGTCACACCGGAAAGAGCCAAACACATCGCCTGTCAGGCACTCGGAGTGGACACGGACCAGGATCTCCTTGTCCGGATCAATTTCTCCTTTCACCAGGGCGAGATGTTCATACTCATCGATGTCATTGACAAATGCCACGGCTCTGAATTCCCCGAAAGGCGTGGGCAGGACGGTTTCGGCGGCCTCGTGGACAAAGGACTCTTTCCGCATGCGGTATTCAATGATATCCGCAACAGAGGCGATTTTCACATCGTGGGCCTTTGCAAATTCCCTCAGATCGGGGAGCCTTGCCATGGTCCCGTCATCTTTCATGATCTCACAAATAACGGCGGCCGGTTTGAGCCCTGCAAGCCGGGCAAGATCAACGGAGCCTTCGGTCTGGCCGGTCCGGAAAAGGACCCCGCCCCTTCTCGCCCTGAGAGGAAATACGTGACCCGGCTGAACCAGGTCTTCAGGCTTCACGTCATCCCGGGTTGCCGTCAAGATCGTGTGGGCCCTGTCCGCCGCGGATATGCCCGTTGTCACCCCTGTTCTCGCCTCAACAGACACGGTGAACGCCGTGTTGAACCGGGACCGGTTGTCATAAACCATCAGGGGAAGCTGCAGCTTTTCCACGATCTCCGGGTCCAGGGCCAGGCAGATCAGGCCTCTCCCGAAACGTGCCATAAAATTGATTGCCTCAGGGGTGACCTTCTCCGCGGCAATGGTCAAATCGCCTTCATTCTCACGATCTTCATCGTCCACCAGGATAATCATCTTACCCTGTCTCATGTCTTCTAAAACTTTATCTATCCTTGCAATTGTCATTTCACTCACCAAACCCGTATTTCGTCAGCATCTCACGGCTGATTCCGGGTGCTGCTCCCTTGCGAAAAGATTGTTGTTGAAAAAACTTTTCCACATATTTGCCTATCAAATCCACTTCAATGTTAACCCTGTCCCCCGGTCGCCTGTCCAGGAGCGTGGTCTCCCTTCCGGTCTGGGGGATGATATTCACATCAAAAAACGTTTCGCCGCAGCGGTTGATGGTCAGGCTGATTCCGTCCACGGCTATGGAGCCCTTTTCGATTGTGTAACGGGAAAGTTCCTTGGCCATCTCTATCCTCAGGAGCCAGGATTTTTCCCTCTGCTCCTTCTTAATGATTTTTCCTCTCCCGTCGATGTGTCCTGAAACCAAATGGCCACCCAGCCGGTCAGAAAGGCGGAGCGCCCGTTCGAGATTGACCTCATCCTTTTCCTTCAGAGAGCCGAGGGTACTTCTGGATAGGGTCTCGGCCGAAACATCCATTTCAAAACCATCACGATCCAATTCGGTCAAGGTCAGGCAGACCCCATTCACCGCCAAGCTGTCTCCCAATCTCAGTTCTTCCATGGGAAAGAGGGGTATGATGGTCATTTTCATGTCCTCGCCGGACCGATGAATCGACCTGATGCGCCCTTTTCCCTCTATGAGACCGGTGAACATGATTCGATGAATCCTTTTCCCTTTGCTCCACTTTTTTCTTCAGCGGACACGTTCTGACAACACTCCTCGCTGTTATGAGACCGCTCCATAATCTGGATAACCCGCCACGAGGATATCATCGCCAAAGCGTCTCACCTCAAGATCCCTGAGGGGCAGACCTTTCCCCATCACCCGGGGGCCGGGGCCGGAGGCCATGGGAATGCCGTCTCCTCCTCCGAGGAGCTTGGGAGCCTTGAAAACAAAAAACTTATCCACCAGTTTTTCCCGCAGGAGAGAGCCCACAATAGTTGCCCCTCCTTCCACCAGGACCTGCATGACCCCTCTTTTTCCCAGTATATCCATCAGGGCTGACATGTCAATTCCGGCTTTTCCGGTGGGGCAGACCACCACGGAGGCCCCCCTCTTCTCAATCTCGTCGACGGCCTTCCTGCTCACGTCCGGACCGACGGCGAACAGGGTGGAGGCCGATGAATCAAGACTGAGCACACGCGCCTGAACGGGCGTTCGCAAGTGCGTATCGACTACGATCCTGAGGGGGTCTTCTCCCTTACCACGCTTCAACCTGCAGGTCAATTGCGGATCGTCCGCCAGGATCGTGCCCACACCGACCATCACGGCGTCTACACGGTCCCTGAGGCGGTGAACAAAGGCCCGCGAGCGTTCATTGGTGATCCACTTGGAATCCCCGGAAGCCGTTGCCGTCCATCCATCCAGGGTCAGGGCGGATTTCACGATGATGAAGGGGCGCTTTGAGATAACGTACTTTACAAAGGCCTCGTTGAAGCGACGGCACTCCGGTTCAAGTACACCGGTCTTCACCTCGACGTTGTTTGCGGCCAGAAAGGCACACCCGCCGCCCTCCACCTCCGGGTTGGGATCTTCCATGCCCACGACCACCCTTTTGATGCCTCCATCCAGAATCGCCTTCGTGCAGGGCGGCGTCCTGCCGGTGTGGTTGCAGGGCTCAAGGGTTACATAGAGGGTGGCCCCTTCCGCGTTTCCGCCTATTTTCTCAAGGGCGTCAACCTCTGCATGGGGAGCCCCAGCCTTGCGGTGGTAGCCCTTTGAAACGGCCTTTCCATCCTTTACGATGACCGCGCCCACAGCCGGATTGGGAGCAGTGCGGCCGAGCCCCTTTTCGGCCATTCGAATGGCCTCTTTCATAAATTTGGAATCTCTTTTTTGCTGACTGTCCATTTCGCTTTCAAATGATTCTTATTTGTCCTGATCTGCACCTCCAGAATTTTCAGGAAGGCCAAAGGCAAATCGTATGGTTGAAGCTCATCGGCAAATGGAGGTGGGTTTGCTCAGTCCGGGGGAAGAGACGGTCGCCGGAAGTCGTTATGTGAGATCCTCTTCCTTCTTGGATTTCAGGATATCTTCAAGCTCTGCCATGAACTCCTTGATGTCCTTAAACTGTCTGTAGACCGATGCGAACCGGACATAGGCCACTTCATCCCATTCCCTGAGGATCGTGATGACCCTCTCTCCGATCTCCTTGCTCTCAATCTCCTTCTTGCCCAATTCCTGAAAATGGAGTTCCAGACTGTCCACAAACTCTTCAATCTTGGTGGCGCTGACCGGCCTCTTCTGGCAGGCACTGCGGATTCCTGAAATGATCTTTTCATGGCTGAACGGCTCTCTTCGGCCGTCCTTTTTCACGATCATGGGGAGAACATCTTCAAGTTTTTCATAGGTGGTAAAACGCCTGCCGCATTCAATACACTCGCGGCGACGCCGAATCATGCGGCCATCTTTGCTTAGCCTCGAGTCGATGACCTTGTTATTGATCTCGCTGCAAAAGGGGCATTTCATGGCTGAAACCTCTCCAGGATAATTCCTGCCTCATTCAACATCTGATCAGCCAGCGGATCTTCATATCCCTCCTCGTAGCAGACGGAACGAATCCCGGCATTGATAATCATCTTGGAACAGATAACGCATGGTTTGTTTGTGCAATAGAGTCTGGAACCCTTGATGGATATGCCGTGAAAGGCGGCCTGGATGATGGCGTTCTGTTCTGCATGAAGTCCCCGGCATAATTCGTGTCTCGTACCCGAAGGAATGGAGGTGTTTTCACGAAGACATCCCACTTCCAGGCAGTGTTTCATGCCCGCAGGGGCCCCGTTGTAACCGGTTGCCAAAATCCTCTTGTCCTTGACCAGGATCGCCCCCACGTGCCGCCGCAGGCACGTCGATCGGCTCGCGGCAACCTTGGTGAAGGCCATGAAGTATTCATCCCAGGAAGGTCTATTCAATTCAATCTCCCGTCTTCGACTCGGCGTATACGGGATAGGCCTCACACAGCTCGGATACCACCCCACGGGCCTTTTCCAGGGCGCTCGCCGACGACGGCCCGTCCAGCACGTTCCTGATAACAGCGGCGATGGCTTTCATGGCCGCCCCATCCATTCCCCGTGTCGTGAGGGCCGGTGTTCCCAGACGAAGACCGCTGGTGATTTTTGGACCTTTTTTGTCAAAGGGGACGGTGTTTTTGTTGGCCACGATTCCGGCCTCGCCCAAGGCCTTTTCCGCCTCGAGCCCGGTTATGTTCCTGCGACTCAGATCCACCAGGATCAAATGGTTGTCCGTTCCTCCGGACACAAGGTCCAATCCTGCGCCTCCCAGTTCTTCCGCAAGGACCTTGGCGTTCCTGATGACCTGATCCTGATACGCTCGGAAATCCGGTCTGAGGGCCTCACCGAAAGCGACCGCCTTGGCGGCAATGATATGCATCAATGGCCCCCCCTGTATGCCTGGAAAGATCCCTTTATCCAGCCTCTCGCCATGGGGCTCTTCCGCCAGTATGAGGCCCCCGCGGGGCCCCCTCAAGGTCTTGTGGGTGGTCGACGTCACAAAATCGGCAACACCCACGGGGGAAGGGTGCAAATCAGCCGCCACAAGGCCTGCGATATGGGCCATGTCAGCCATCAGGTAGGCGTCTGTTGCTCTTGCAATTTCCTTGAAGGCCTGAAAATCGATGAATCTGGGATAGGCGCTGGCTCCGGCAATAATCATGCGGGGCCGGTGTTGCTTGGCCAGGTCCATCACCTGGTCGCAATCAATCCGGTGGGTTTGGGGATGGACCCCGTAGTGAAAGGCGTTGAACAGCTTTCCTGAAAAGCTCACGGGACTGCCGTGGGTCAGATGGCCTCCGTGGGACAGATCCATGCCCAGGATAGCGTCACCCGGCTTCATGAAGGTAAAATAGACGGCCATGTTGGCCTGGGAACCGGAGTGGGGCTGAACGTTGGCGTAGGGGGCGTGAAAAAGCCTTTTCACCCGTTCTATGGCCAGCCTCTCGATGACATCCACATGCTCGCAGCCCCCGTAATACCTGGCACCGGGGTACCCTTCTGCGTACTTGTTTGTCAGGACGCTGGCCTGGGCCTGCATGACGGCACGGCTTGCGTAGTTCTCAGAGGCGATCAGGACCAGGCTGTTCTGTTCCCGGTGCATTTCCGCCCCGATGGCTTCTTCTACTTCCCTGTCCTTCATGTGTCACTTGAGCTCATAAATGGAGATCCTTCATTCGAATTGGTCCACGCGCAGTTGATGCCTCCCCCCCTCGAAAGGGGTTTTCAGGAAAAGCTCAACCATTTCCAGGGCCAACCCCGGTCCGATGACCCGTCCTCCCATACAGAGAATATTTGCATCGTTGTGGGCCCGGCCCATCCTCGTGGTAAAGAGGTTGCAGCAAACAGCCGCGCGAACGCCTTTGTGGCGGTTCGCAACCATGCTCATACCCAGACCGGTTCCGCAGATCAATATCCCCCGGCCACAATCCCCTTTTGAAACGGACTCTGCCACCTGATGGGCTATCTTAGGATAATCCGCGGATTCGATGTTGTACACACCTGCGTCCTGCACCTGGCAGTCGGGCAGATCTTCCAGAAACCGTTTGCAGACCTCCTTCAAATCAAATCCAGCATGATCCGATCCAATGCTAATCTTCATGAAAACCTTTCCTTCAACTGATTTGTATGGAATCATAAAAAGTCCGTCCCTGAACTTCCAACGAAGTCATTCTGTTCACTGGGTTCAGGAAGCGAATCTGACGATCTTTTTCAGATGCTTTCTCATAGTGCACTTGGCACCAAACTCCGACATGAACAACTATTTGGGGTTTGCGGCTCCAAAAGCCCTGGCGCTCTCTATAGCGTACCTTTAAACCTCAAATAGTTGTTCATGTCCTCCGGGGTGTTTAGAAAGTGTCTGAAAAAGATTGTCAGATTCGGTTCCCATTCTTTACTCATAGGCCGCCGCTTGCGGCATAGTTAGCTTTCTACGATTCCATCAGATTTACCGGCCGTGAGACCTGGAGCCGGAAGACCGGTGGACGGCAGGGCGCAGATCAGTTGGGAAAAGAACTGAAAATCAGCGTTGCGTTGGTCCCGCCGAATCCGAACGAATTGGACATGGCTATCTTGATGTCCGCCTTTCTGGCCACGTTGGGGACGTAATCCAGGTCGCACTCCGGATCCGGCGTTTCGTAGTTCACAGTGGGTGGAATGATCCCTTTTTCAAGGGCAAGCACGCAATAAACGGCTTCCATCCCCCCGGCGCCTCCCAGGAGATGACCGGTCATGGATTTTGTGGAGCTTACGGCCAGTTTATGGGCATGTTCACCGAATACCGCTTTTATGGCCTTGGTTTCCGAGAGATCATTCAATTTGGTTGAAGTTCCGTGGGCGTTGATATAGTCCACATCACCCGGTTCAAGTCCTGCATATCTTATGGCCATGTTCATGCAGTTGATGGCACCCTCGCCCTCCGGGTGCGGTGCGGATATGTGATAGGCGTCACCGCTCATACCATACCCTGCAATCTCTGCGTGGATTTTCGCTCCCCGTTCCAGGGCGTGTTCCATTTCTTCCAGAACCAGTATCCCCGCCCCTTCTCCTACGATGAACCCATCCCTGTCCATATCAAAAGGGCGGGAGGCTTTTTCGGGTTCGTCATTTCGTGTGGAAAGCGCACGCATGGAACAAAAGCCCCCCAGAGCCAACGGTGTTACCACCGCCTCCGCTCCCCCCGTGATCATGGCATCTGCAATGCCTTCACGGATCATCCTGAAGGACTCCCCGACGGCATGGGAGCTGGCGGCACAGGCCGTCTCAATTGAGAGGTTCGGCCCTTTGGCCCCGAACTCGATGGCGATCTGTCCGGGGGCCATGTTCGCAATCATGCCGGGAATAAAGAAGGGACTGATTCTCTGGGGACCGCGCTCCAAAAGGATGGAATGGAAATGCTCGAGCATTTCCAGGCCGCCCAAGCCGGAGCCGGTAATACATCCCACCCTCGTCCCGTTTGATTCGTCAATCTTCAATCCGGAGTCTTCCATCGCCATCCGTGCCGAAGCCACCGCATAGTGGATGAACACGTCAAAACGACGGATTTGTTGTTTGTCCATGAAGTCCTGGGACCTGAAACCTCGCACTTCCCCGGCAATCTGGGAGGAAAAAGCAGAGGCATCAAATTTCTGAATACGGCCGATCCCTGATCTGCCGGCACACAAGGCTTCCCAGTTTTCATCTACGCCGGTTCCCAGGGGGGATACAACCCCCAGGCCGGTTACAACAACCCTTCTGGCCATTTCAGACTCCTCTTCTCTTTTTGGAGATAAAGAGCTAAATCGCTCTGGAACGGATTAAGAGGCAATGGCCTTATTGACATAATCTATGGCATCCTGGACAGTGCCGATCTTCTCGGCGTCCTCATCCGGGATGGATATGTCGAACTCTTCTTCCATGGCCATGATCAACTCGACCTGATCCAGTGAATCCGCTCCAAGATCATCCACAAATGACGCCTCTGAAACCACGTCCTCTTCGGAAACGTTCAACTGCTCGCAAATAATTTTTTTGACTTTCTCCTCGACAACTGACATTCGCTGATACCTCCTCAATATGTATAGATAATATATAAATAAGAAATGAACCGTCCAAATGGTTCAAGCTGATCACATATACATCCCGCCGTTCACATGAATAATTTGGCCTGTAATATAGCCGGCCGCTTCAGAGCAGAGCCAGTAGACCGCCTGCGCAACATCTTCCGGTTTTCCCATCCTGCCCAGCGGTATCTGCTGTATGAAACTCTCCCTCACTTTCTCCGGCAACACAGCGGTCATCTCCGTGTCGATGAACCCCGGAGCAACTCCATTGACCGTAATACCCCTTGGGGCGACCTCACGTGCTACGGTCTTTGTGAAACCCATGATTCCTGCCTTGGAGGCGGAGTAGTTGGCCTGGCCGGCGTTACCTATCTGCCCCACCACGCTGGAAATGTTGACAATCCGGCCACACCTTTCCTTCATCATCGCCCGCAAAACCGCCTGGGTGCAATTGAATACGCTTTTCAGATTGACCTGGATGACGGTGTCCCAATCCTTCTCGCTCATGCGCATCAAAAGCGTGTCTCGGGTAATCCCCGCATTGTTCACAAGCACATCGACTTTTCCGAAATCGGAAAGGATTTCTTTGAAAAAGGCCAGGACCGGTTCCCGGGAAGCCACGTTCAATTTGCGGCTGACCGCTTCGACGCCCCTTTCTTTCACCAGTGCCAGGGCCTCTTGGGAGGCCTCTTCGTCGGGATCAAAGTGCACAATGACTATCTTGCACCTTTCCTCAGCAAATCTCAGGGCAATAGAACGACCAATACCCCTGGAACCGCCTGTTATGACTACCACTCTGTTACCGTTATTACCCATTTAATTTCCTTTCAAACAAAAAACAGGCCTGTACAGCCTCTTACGCCGCCTTTGGGTTCTGCAGGAGCCTGGCCATCCTGACGGTCGTGTCATTCACGGCGTATCGTGCGGCCAGTTTGATGGCATTCTTGATGGCCTTAGCCGATGAGGCGCCGTGACAAATGATTCCCACGCCATTGATCCCCAGAAGCGGCGCCCCTCCATATTCAGCATAGTCCAGTTTCCCGGCAAATTTCTTCAGCGCCCTTCGTCCCAGAAAGAAAGCAGCCCTCCCGGAGAAGGATCGCCTCAGTTCCTGTTTCAGCATGGTGGATACGGTCTCTCCAAGGCCTTCCGTCAATTTCAAGGCCACATTGCCCACAAAGCCGTCACAGACAATGATGTCCACGTCGCCCGTGAAGATATCTCTCCCCTCTACATTGCCCGAAAAATTCAAGGGGCTTTTTTCAAAAAGTTCGTGCGTAAGCCTAACCTGTTCGTTGCCTTTGCCCCCTTCCTCCCCGATGCTGAGCAGACCGATTTTCGGGTCCTGAACGCCGAGGCAGACACTTGCAAACGCATGGGCCATAACCCCGAACTGGAAAAGGTGTTCCGGGCGGCAATCCACATTTGCACCCACATCAATGACAACCACCGGACCCTTTTGACCCGGAAAGATGCTCGCAATGGCCGGCCTTTCCGCCCCTTCCATGCGTCCCAGGGTCAGTAGCCCGGCAGCCATGGTGGCACCCGAATTTCCGGCGCTCACGACCGCTGCGACCTTTCCTTTCCCGGCCAGATCGAAGGCCACCCGAATAGATGAATCCTTTTTTTTCCTTACGGCCTTCAAGGGCGTTTCATCCATCCCCACGACTTCCTCGCAGTGACAGATGGACAACTTCCCCGCTCTTGCCCTGGATCCAAGGGACCGTTCAATGGACGCCCTGTTTCCTACAAGTGTGACCTCGACGCCCAATTCCTCAACGGCGTCCAAAGCTCCCTGCACTTCCACGTCAGGGGCTCCGTCCCCCCCCATGGCGTCCAGGGCTATCTTCATTCTATTCCTCTTCCGTTTTCAGGATGGTCTTTGAACGATAGGTTCCGCACTCGGGGCAGACATGGTGCGGCAATACGGCTTCATGGCACTGGGGACACCTGGTGACGCCGGTCAGGGTCACATGATCGTGGGACCTTCGTGTGTCGCGTCTGGCCTTTGATTTTCTCTTTTTAGGTACAGCCATGATATCTTTCTAATCTCCTTTGATATTCAAATCTTTCAATTTAGAAAAACCGGGATGGCCCGTTTTCACCGTGCACAGGCATGCACCCCTGCTCAGATTCTTTCCGCATTTGGGGCAAAGACCAGCACAATCATCGCGGCAGAGGTTTTTCATGGGCAGAGCAAGGAAAACCTGTTCGCGGGCTATTTCGTTAAGGTCTATGACAAAACCGTCAATAATCTCAACCGCAAGATCTTCCTGGAGGAGTTCAACCTCCACTCGGCCATTGTCCGACTGCCGGGCCACAAGGGCCACATGAAATCCGGTGTCCAACTCATATCCGTAAGGTTCCAGGCAACGATCGCATCGCAAGGTGACCCCACCGCTGAGATGTCCATCCAGAAGGTATTTGGCCCCTGAACTGGAGACCACCACGCTGACCTTCAATGGTGACGCGAGACCAATCACCGAACTGTCAAGGTCGTTTTCCTGCCACCAATCCTGATCCATGAGGAAATGAAATTCCCTGGCCCCATGGAGGATACTTCTAAGGTCAATCACCATGAGCGATTATCATATCATCGACGGTGAATCCGGGTATGCTTGTGCTCGCATTGATGAAATCCCAGGCTCAGAATCGACAGGTAAAACTTAAATCGTCAGTATATAAAAGACGCTTCCTTTGTCAAGGGAATTCATCCTCCCCTGATCCACCATGCCGGTTGCAACAAGTACGTTTTCGAAGGACAAACCTCAACCCTTCGTTGAAACTTCATTATACCCTTGAAAAATACTATTTTTCAATAGCGATTTCCTTTTGGCTTGATTATTTTTGTTGACACCGGCACGATTCTCTATTATGTATCTAGGCAATATTTCTAACTTTTTCTTGCCATTTCCAGAGGGGTAATCCTTACCGGCCATGTGGAAGTTCAGAGAGCAACTGCACTACTATGAGAGGTTGAGGCGCTCCCTATACGAGGTTCTCAGGGACGAACTGGAAAGGCGCCTCATGAAGATCTCCCTCATCGATTCCTATTACAATCACCTGAAAAACGGGGTTGAATACACCTTCCTTGAAAAAAGCGAACTGAGGCCCAAGTCAAAAAAGATGGAAAAGGAGTCTGAACTCTTCAACACCTTTATCGTCATCTTCTATGAAGACATCATCTGGCCCGAATTGAAAAACTACATCCGTTTTTTTCCCGAGAACACTCTGGTCAAGAAAAACATCGAATATCTCGCCAATTTTTCTCTTTTCGATCGGTACAACCGCAACTTGCGATATTTTGACAATCCGGGTTTTCTCGGCCTGCTGGAAGATCTCTTGAATGTGGACTATGCCCTCCTCATCCAACAGGATCCTAATGTTAAGAAGAGGAATCGCTACTGTCTGACCCACTTCCACGTAAAGATTGACTGGCCGATCGCCGATGCGGCCGAAGACCTGGGCAAATGGCTCAAGTACATCCAGAACAACCTTTACGAAAAAGGTGACAATAAGGCCCGGATACTTCAAAATAAGCTTTTCGAATATTACGGCTGCCACCACAGCGTTGGCGGGAGAAGAACGGCCGGCCTGATCGCGGCCCAGCTCCTGAGAAAAATGGACTACGTGTCAACAGTCTTCGTGTCCAGTTCGGAATCGCGGGCCATGTACAAATACTCGGAAAGAGGGGTGTCAAAGTTCTTCCTGGTCCAGCTCAATGAAAAGGAGATCGAGGCCCTGGCGAAACAGGAATCCATGACCTTCGAAACCTTTGTCTCCAATTACGTCTATCCCGCTCAGGATTACTATGTGGGTATTTCAGAGGCGTGTTACACCTACACGCCCTACTCCAAGCCTCCGGAAGACGGCAGGCTGAGAAATCTCTGGCCTGCCTACAACTGGTTGAAGCTCTGGTTTGAATATCTCCACCCTAAAATCGGTGCCCTGAACGCCAGGCCCATCAACTATCAATGGGTCTACAGCACCGAGCTCTAGCCCGTTCCATCCTTGGACTTCCAACGAAGCCGCTATCCTGCGTGTCTGAGGAGCGAATCTGAAAAAGATTGTCAGGTTCGGCTCCGCTATTTTGAAACCAACCCATCACTCCTTTCTTATGACAAACCATCGATCCGCCTCTCGCTCCCGCTTCAGCACGTGGACCTGGTCGTCCGCCGTCTTTACCCTGAAATAGTCTTCATCCGGTTCCCGCCATCGATCCAGTACTTTTTTCACGACATGTTTCCGCCCTTCAAGAATGAAGTGGAGCGGCCTTTCATCTGCGCGGTACCCGGAATGGGTCGATACCCTTACTTCCTGCTCCCCACCCTTTTCGGTTTTGCTAGAGGACATACACCGGCTCTCTCAATATAAGGCCGACGGCCTCCAGGGCGATGGATGCCAGGTATGCGTGGGTATCCTTCAAACTGACCACCTGGCGCAAATGGTCGGCGGTTCGCATGACCAGGGAGGCCATATCTCCTTCACTGACCGGCACAATGCGCAGGAGTTCTTCCCACGAGAGGCCTCCCGCCCAAAGGCGGAGGGCCGCCGCCGGCCAAAAGAAGATGGAAGGCGCTCTAAAACCCCACCTGACCTTCAGCCGCTTAAGCCCCTCGATCGAACCGATTACTTGATCAAAAAAACCGTCCATTTCCCTCAAATCAATCTGCCCGTCAATGCGTAACTCGACCTCTTGCGAGCGGTCCCACACAAAGGGCGCCAGTCCGCCCGCAAGCAGCAGCGGATCAGCTCCTTCCAACCCTTTCTTTCGAATGGCCTCTGCAATGAGCAGGGGCTGGTCCACCCTGAGCTTGCTTGCCCAGTACCCGTCGGGTGTCAGTTGCCCGGCTCCGTCAACGAACCCGGTCTTCTCCAGAAACCGAAGATGGTGTCTGAAACTGCCCCAGAGGTCTTCGTTTCCGAGTCCAGGGGCTCCGCCTTGATCTCCTTTTTTCTTTTCCTCCTGAAACCGGGCAAATGACCGTTCAAGCAGATCCCTGACCTCCAGGGGAGTGTGGGAGAGGAGCAGATTCAATGTCATGGAGAAATTGATATGAATCCGGCTATTGACAGGTTCGGGCGGTGATTCGCTGAGTTGATGGATCAGCTTGGGATCCTGGTGCAGCCCGGGGAGGACCAGTGCAAAGCCTATCTGGTCTTTACCCCGCCTTCCTGCCCTGCCCACCATCTGGTGGAGTTCCGTGGAGGTCAGGTCAACGAATTCATGTCCGTTGAACCGGTCGCTCTGAACAAGGACCACGGTCCGGGCTGGAAAATTGACACCGGCCGCAACGGTGGAGGTGGAGAAGATGGCTTCCAGAGTCCCCATCCCCATCATCTTTTCAACAAGCACTTTCCAGTAGGGCAACTGCCCCCCGTGGTGGGAAGCCACCCTAGAGCTGATGAGCCGTTTCAATTGCCGGTGCTCTTTCAGGTGGGGATACTTCTCCAGGAAGGACTCTACACCCTGCCTGAGGGTCATTTTCAGATCGAGGGGGGTGTCAACCGAGGGGCAGGTTCGCAGGGCCTTGTCGCAGTCAGATCTGGATTTTAGAAAGAAAATGGCCGGCAGAAGATCGAACTGTCTCAGTTCCTCGATCACGGCCCCAAATCGTACAACAGGCCGGCGTCCCCGTCCCTTGTGCCGGCTCGCACCCATTAATTTCTTGATCTTCGGTACCAGTCCCCTTTTGCCTGAAAGGGGGGAAAGCAGCCCATCCGGGAAAAGAAAAAGCATGTTCAGCGGTACCGGCCTCTGGTCCGAGTGCACCACACGCATGGGGGTTCCGCGAGTCTTGTGAAGCCACCCGCAGATCTCCGGTCCATTGGATATGGTTGCGGAAAGGAGGAGAAGTCTGACCCTTGAGGGGAGGTAGATGAGGACCTCTTCCCACACCACGCCCCTCTCGGGGTCGCTCAGGTAGTGGGCCTCATCCAGGATGACGAGATCGGACCGGAGATCAGCCCCCTCGTGCATCACATCGTAGAGCTGGTTCCTCAGAATTTCGGTTGTCCCGACAATGACGGGAGCGTCCAGGTTCTCTTTTCTGTCGCCCGTCAGGATCCCGCAATTCTCCTTGCCGAAATCGCGGCAAAACTGACTGTATATGGAATTGGTGAGGGCCTTGAGGGGAGAGGCATACCAAACCCTCATGTCTTTCATGAGGTAGTGGTGGGTGGCCTGGGATGCGATCCATGTCTTCCCGGACCCTGTGGGTGCGCAGACCAGGACGTCATGATTCCTGACGAGTTCCAGGGCCTCCGTCTGAAAAGGATCGGGCCTGAAAGGCCCCTCTTCAGGGACGCCGATCCTGGAGAAAACACGTCTCAGCCTCTGTTCGATTCTGGGCTGTTCGTATCCACTCCGGTCTTTACCGGCTTCTTTCTTCCGAGGCCGGTGTTGTTGCACCGGCCTCCTCCTGTAAGTCCTTTTCAAGGGATATTCCGAACCTCTATCGGGTCACGATACGAGTTCAGCGGAGACCTGGTTCATATCCATGAGCGCATTCCTCATGGCCTCACCAAGTTTCAGCCCTTCCAGCATCTCCATCTTGTCATCGACCGTCTTTTCACAGCCCTGAAGGATTCTGACACCGTTCATGTAGGTCTTTTCCAGCGCTTCCCTGGCAAAAAGCCGCGCACAGGCCTTG